>NZ_JAEHGE010000001.1:974913-1274913 GCF_016097415.1 sulfur-oxidizing endosymbiont of Gigantopelta aegis
CAGTATTCTCTAATGCCAACTGATTTAGTATGAATCTTTATTACTCGTCCACACTACATGATTACTGATTTTAGTTTAATCCAAACAAACTTGACATAATATGTCATTTTCTTTATTGTTAGTCTTTATACTTATCAGTAGACAGGATTAACATGGAATTAAATCAGCTCTGGGAAATACTAAGTGGCTACCCCACTGGCATCTATACGGTGTTCATTGGCCTGTTATTGGTTTTCTGGCTCTTTGTTATTATTGGTGCCCTGGATCTTGAGCTCATATCCTTTGATGCTGACATTGATGTTGATGCAGAAATTGAAATTCCCGGTTTTGTCGGTCTAATGCACACACTTGGCTTAACGGGCGTACCATTTACCATAGTTATAACCATCCTAGTATTTCTTGCCTGGGTTTTTAGCTATATTGTCTCGGCCTATCTCATTCCCCTTATACCTTCAAGCCTAGTGCAAATTTTAGTCGCTACAATAACACTTGTAGGTGCTTTCCTATTGGCTGTGCCCATCACATCACGTATTGTAGCGCCACTACAAAAACTGTCTCAAGAAAATCAGGCTAAGTCTAATAAAGACTTTTTGGGCAGTCACTGCACTGTCACCTCACTCAGTGTAGATGATACTTTTGGGCAGGGAAAAATTAAAACTCGGGGCGCTAGTTTAATTGTCAGAATTCGTGCTGAATTACCCAATACAATAAAAAAAGGTGATATAGTCAGACCGATTAGTTATGACGAAAATGACAATGTTTACCATATCGTCACCCATGAAGAGTTTGAAAAGAATTTAGAAAAATAGCAAGTACAAAATAATCCAGCAGCATTTAATTAAGGGAGTAATAATATGTATTTCATCGCTTTATCTGTCGGTGTCTTAGCGGCATTTCTATTAGGCGGCTTTTTCCTCTATGCCAGCTTTTACAAGAAAGTCGATCAAGGCAATGCCATGATCGTCAATACCTTAAAAGCTGAGCCGGATGTCACTTTTACCGGACGCTTAGTTATTCCCGTTATTCATCGTCGTGAAATCATGAATATCTCTCTAAAAACCATTGAAATTGATCGTCGCGGCAAAGATGGTTTGATTTGTATGGATAATATTCGCGCAGATATTAAAGTGGCCTTTTTTGTCCGCGTCAACAAAACCACCGAAGATGTACTCAGAGTCGCACAGGCCATTGGTTGTGACCGTGCATCAGAGCAAGAAACCATGGAAGAACTCTTCAGTGCCAAATTCTCCGAGGCCTTAAAAACTGTTGGCAAGCGTCTTAATTTTATCGACCTGTATCAAGAGCGTGATAAGTTTCGCGATGATATTATCAAAGTCATTGGTGAAGACTTAAATGGTTATGTACTCGAAGATGCCGCCATCGATTACCTTGAGCAAACCCCCATTGAGAGTCTGGACAAAGACAATATTCTCGATGCCCAGGGTATTAGAAAAATTACTGAGCTGACAGCGATTGAACATATCAGCACCAACAATCTTGAACGCGAAGAACAAATGAAAATCAAGAAAAAGGATGTTGAAACCCGTGAAACCATCCTTGAGCTAGAGCGTCAGGAAAAAGATGCCGAAGCCAAACAATTACGTGAAGTCTCCAGCGTCATTGCCCGCGAAGAAGCTGAAACCAAGAAAATTCAAGAAGAAGAGCGACAAAAATCAGAGCAGGCACGCATTGTTTCCGAAGAAAAAATTCTCGTGGCCGAAGAAAATATGCAACGTGAAATTGAAGTGGCCAATTTAAACCGTCAGCGTGTCGTGGTCACTGAAACAGAGCAAGTTAAACGCGCTCAAGAGCTTGAAGTCGTCGCGCGCGAACGTGCCGTTGAACTGGAAGAGATTGAGAAAGAAAAAGCCCTGGAAATTGAAAAGAAAAACATTGCCGATGTTATCCGTGAACGCATCGTGGTAGAAAAGTCCGTTGCCATCGAAGAGGAAGAAATTGAAAAAGTCCGCTTAGTTGCCGAAGCCGAACGTGAAAGAGAAGCCACTGTGATTAAAGCCGAAGCCGGAGCACAAGAAGCCCTGGTCAAAGAAATTAAGGCCGCCGAAGCCGATGAAATCAAAGCCTCACACAAGGCTAAAGAAGAAGTGGTATTAGCCCAAGGGCGTTTAAAATCTGCCGAACATAATGCTGAAGCAGACAAACGCAAAGCCGAAGGCATCGAAGCTGTTGAAGCCGCACCCGGACTGGCAAAAGCCCGGGTTCAGGAATTCCAGGCCGATGCTGATGAAAAATCAGGTATTGCCGAAGCGAAAGTGTTAGAAGAGAAATTACTCGCTCAGGCCACCGGCGATGAAAAATTGGGGCTTTCAGAAGCCAAAGTGCTGCAAGAAAAATTATCCGCCCAGGCCATTGGTGATGAAAAAATAGGTATCGCAGCGGTCAAAATCAAAGAAGCCGATGCCGTCGCTATCAAGGCGCTTGGTAAAGCCGAAGCCAGCAAAATTGCCGATCGTTTTGCCGCAGAAGCAGAAGGCTTAGAGAAGAAGTTTGTTGCCATGAAACAAATGGATGAAAACACCCGTGATCACGAAGAATTCCGTATGCGCTTAGATTTGGGGCATGCTGAAGCCATGAAAGGCATTGATGCTAACGTTGAGATTGCACAAGAACAAGCGGATGTGCTAGGCAAGGCAATGTCAGAAGCCAATATTGATATCGTGGGTGGTAATGGTGAATTTCTGGAAAAATTCATTAACTCACTGGCAGTAGGTAAATCCATTGATGCCGTTGCAGACAAGAGTAAAATTGTTTCCAAGGCCATCGAAGGTCACATGACAGGCGAAGAAAGCATTGTTGGCGATATTAAAGAAATTGTCTCTGGCCTAAGTGCTGGCAGTGGTAGCGTACAAAACCTGACCGTCAGCGCCTTTTTGTCACAGGTAATGAAAAGTGGCACAACTGAACAGCAGAACCTAGTTAAAAAGTTAATGGGTACGATTAACTCAGATTCCTAATTTTTTTGTTCAGTTTAAATAATCGCCCCAAAAGCAAAACAAGGAAGAAACCGTGCCCGGAATAAGCCCCGATGATAATACTGAAGTTGAAAATGCCGTCGCAGAAGGCGGTGCCTATGAACTCATTCGTAAACGTCTTGAAGAACAGGCTCGCACATTAGACAGTGCTGCCCGTCAACTTAATGACGAGCGCTTAGCTGAGTTTGGCGAAACATCAATGGGGGTGATTGGCCGTGTTCGAGTGCGCACAGAAAATAATTGTAATGCCCGTGATATTGTACAAATCAACAATTACCTATTATTTGGCTATAACGTCTTTATCGGTTTAAAAACAGAAACTCAGGTCAGCGATGTTTTTGCTCTGTATCAATTACACCATAATGATGCAACATTCACCATTGAACCCACCGAGGTCAAGGGCAGCTTTCTTGATGATGCTAAGTTTAAAAAAGAATTTTTCGAACTCTATAGCTATTACAAAAGCACCCATTTACTTAAATTACGCAAAACCCATAATCGCCTATTAGCATTTTTCCAAATTGGTGAAAAACTAGAAGATACCCGTGTTTTTCGCTGGTCGATTGAATCCAATGGCGAGCTTAAGTACATCGATGCTCGGGGTGAACGGGAATTAAAAAGCCCACCACGCTATGATTTTGCATGGCAGGAAACCACCCGTGACAATCATATCAGTGGCCGCCACCCGCACATCAGCATTCTTGATGAAATCTTTATTGAAACCATCGGTGGACACCTCACCATAAAAGTTGAAAATAACACCGAAGATGGTTTAGGTATCTATCAGGAAAAAGTGGATGACAAAAATCAATCATTAGCCGATGCAGAAATTTTCTATAGTAAACTGGGTTCGTTGATTTTATTAAAGATACAACCCTATCGCGAAAAAGTTTGGCGCTATCTGGTTTTTAATACCATTAACAATCAAATCAACCGCATCGATGCCATTGGTCAGGCCTGTGTACAACTCCCAGAAGATCACGGTCTTATTTTCCCTGGGGGTTACTACTTACAAAGTGGTGAAACCAAAGAGTTTGGTGATGAAGCCGATGGTATGATCTATGAACGTGCCATTAAATCACCTAACGGAGAGGATGTACTTTACCGCTTTTATCGTCGTGATGAAGGCAAGGTGGGCTTATTTAATTATAATTTAATCCGCAAAGAAGTTTCAACGCCCTTATATGGTCATGGCTTTAGTTTATTTGAAAATGGTCGTGCCGTGTTATTTTCTTCTGAGTCCAATGAGCCCTCACGCAATCATCCCATGCAAATCTGGGAAACCCCCTTCAGCAGTGATGACTATGCCAGCAAACAACCTAACAGCCAGACTTTTTTGGGCAAAATTGGCAATGCCGAATTAGTCCATGCTATCTCCGAACTCTATAGTCTGGTTCGAAGCATCAATGAACAATTAATGTGGCTACTATGTGGGTGATATTACCTATATTGCCACCAAGGAAGGCTGGTTATATTTAGCGGTTGTCATTGACTTATTCTCTAGGCAAATTGTTGGCTGGTCGATGGATGAGCGAATGAAAGCCAAGCTAGTCAATGATGCTTTACTGATGGCCATATGGAAGCGTAAACCAATGGATGGATTGCTTTGGCATACTGACCGAGGTAGCCAATATGCCTCTGATAGTCATAGAAAAATATTGTCGGATCATAACATAATTCAGTCTATGAGCCGCAAAGGAAATTGCTGGGACAATGCTGTATCAGAGAGCTTCTTTCATAGTTTGAAAACTGAATTGACGCACCATTGTCGATTCAAAACCAGAGTAGAAGCAAAGCAGGCAATATTTGAATATATTGAGGTATTTTATAATCGGGAGCGACTTCATTCGGCTAATGATTATTTGTCACCAGTCGATTATGAAATACAGCAGGAAATAGCTTAAATCGATTGATTGAAGAGGGAAAGGCGACATAAATGCCGCCCATTACCGTTGACGGCCATCGGCTCCTCAGCCTGTGCCGTGAAGATATTGTAACAGGATCATTACCGTTGTGAAAATACCTTGGGTGAATGGAACGGCTCTATCGTTCCAGAGGGCAAAGCCCTTTCTCTTCATCTGTTTAAAGTTAACATGAGAAACTAAAATGATAGGAAATACAAAATGACAAAAATCACTTGAAACAGCCAAAAAAAATATTTAGAAAACTGTCCGGAAAAGTGTTGACACATCAATTCATCTTATGACTCAATTGAAGACAGCGGTTTCAGCATTAGAATTAAAGAGACAGCTTAAGGTAAGCTACAATACAGCCTGGAGTATGAAACAAAAGATCATGCAGGTTATGAAAGAACGTGATGACAGTAAACCTTTATCAGGCATCATTCAAATTGATGATGCCTACTGGGGTGGTGAGCACAGAGGCGGCTCCAGAGGTCGTGGTTCAGAAAATAAAACACCGTTATCGGTTTAATAGACGCTTTAACTTAAAAAGACATGATGCCAAGGTTTTTATGCGTGGCGATGAAAACGCCACCTATGAATGGAAAGCTCCTAAAAATGGCGGAGCTTTATGGGTAATCAAGTTAATTTATGAGCCGAATAACGTATTGGCAACAAAGAATATTCGACGAGCAGAAAAAGTCATTAAAAACTCACAACATTAAGACAAAAACAAAAAAATTAATATAAGGACATAATATGCGTGGTGCAGGTGGAACGTCAGGTGGTTTAGGGCAATTCTTTTGGTTTTGCTATGTTATGCGGGGGTATTTATCTCTTATTAAATGCTATTACCGTTTCATCACACTTTGGCTTTGGCATGCGAATGTATGGCTTTGGTCGTTTTGGTGTCACCAGTGGTATGATCTTAATTCCCTTTATGTTTGGTGTGGGAATGATTTTCTATAATGGTAAAAATATGATTGGCTGGTTATTGGCAACGGGCTCTATTGTCGCATTAATTTTTGGTGTCATCTCACAAATACAATTCAGCTTTCGACATATGTCGGCCTTTGATCTAATTGTTATTCTTATTTTAACGGTGGGTGGTCTGGGCTTGTTTTTAAAATCCCTCAAAACTATTGATGAGACCTATCCGGATTGATTTTTAACGATAAAAAGCGCATAGAGTAAAAATATGTTAAAGCTGAGTATTTTTTTTATGTTAATGCTAGTGACCGAACTCTATGCCGATGTCATTAAGCTTAATCCACAGGCAATGACAGATGCGCATAATGAGCTGCGCAAGAAATATAATTCACCCCCTTTGAGCTATTCAAACAGCTTGCAAGCAGTCGCTGAAAAATGGGCAAAAACACTGCAAAGAGAGGGTTGTCGAATGCGTCATTCAATGGGTGAAACCGGTGAAAATATCTACTGGGCAAGTCCTCATACGACTATAAAAACAGATGGCAATAATATTAAAACCCGTAGCAGTAGATTGCAAAATATCACTGATAAAAACGTAGTACAATCTTGGTATGATGAAGTAAAGTGGTATGACTATGATACTAATCGTTGTAAAAAGGAAAAATGTGTGGGCATTATACGCAAGTTATTTGGCACACGACTCAACAACTCGGCTGTGCTGCTATAGCATGTAAGGATAAGTCACAAATTTGGCTTTGTGAATATGCACCTGCGGGTAATATTAATATGCATTATCGGGATGGAACTATTAAAACTTAAAATAACTAAAAGATAAAAAGATATTCCAAACCGGTGAAGACGGTAGCCAATAGAAGTGATGAACACATTTATGATGAAGTAAAACGTCTGAAAAAGAATTGGCAAAAGTGATTCAGGAGCGTGATTTATTAAAAAGGCCACAGCGTACTTTGCAAGGGAAACTTTGTGAAGTACGCATGGATAACTGATCAGGCTAAAGATTACCCGGTAACGATTCTGTGCCGTTTTATGGATGTTTCCGTAGTTGCTATTATGATTGGGTTAGCTCTCCTAAAACGGATAGAGAGAAAGAAAATGAAGCGCTTACTGAGCAGCTAAAAAACTGTTTGAAGACAGTCGCAAGACTTATGGAACCCGTCGTCTTAAAAGAAAACTGGCTGAAAAAGGCGTTCATATAAGCCGCCGGAGAATTGGTCGATTAATGAAAAAAGCCGGTTTGTTTTGTAAAACGAAGAGACGCTTTAAAGCGACGACTAATTCCAAGCATAATAAGCGTATATCTCCAAATTTACTGGAATGACACATCACGCCTGTGCGGCACGTAGCATCAATTCATAGCTATTATCGACAAAACCCTGATCGACCATGAGAAAATCAATATTCTTCACTGCCTCACTGGAATAACAATAATACACATAGTCATAAGGACTCGCCTCAGCACTTGCTGCGGCTTTCATTTTATGGCAATTGTGTTTGCTTGATGTTTCATAAGAAGATTGCTTGTAATTCATTGAGATACTGAAGCCCCCTTGCTGTTGGTTTGATTCGCTGCAGATGCCATTCGATGAGCCCTAGTTCCACGGCTCTTTTTAGCCCCTTCTCGATATGGCTAATGGGTAAACCTGTCTGCTGATAAAACAATTCCGTGCTAAAACCATTAGTTAGACGGCTGGCATTAAGCATAAACTCAAAACCAATGTCCTGACGCGAAAGTATTTCTTCTCCACCAATGATAGTTAACTTTAACTTATTTTCAGCACTTTTACCCGATATTACACTATTTTCGACATAAGTTTGTGGGTGTTTGAGCTTCCAGCGCCGAGTAATTCGCTGTTGTGCTGCATCACTGATTTTACCATGTGCCCCTGCACCAATGCCGACATAATCACCAAACTGCCAATAATTCAGGTTATGACGGCATTGCTTGCCCGGGCGGGCGTAGGCTGATACTTCATAATGCTCAAAGCCTGCATTGGCTAATAATTGCTGACATTGAGTTTGCATGTCATAACTTAGGTCATCATCCGGCAAAGCCGGTGGCTGACTGGCGAATAAGGTATTGGGTTCCAGTGTCAACTGATAATGGGATAGGTGGTTGGTGTCATAGTCGATAGCCTGTTGCACATCATCTAAGGCTAGTTGCAGGCTTTGACCGGGCAAGGCATACATCAAATCTAAATTAATATTATCAAAGCCTGCTAATTTCGCCCGTTCAATGGCTTGTCGAGCTTGTTGGCCGTTATGAATACGGCCAATTTTCTGTAATAGCTGATTATCAAAACTTTGAATGCCTATCGACAGGCGATTAATACCGGCGGCATGGAATTCAGCAAATTTTGCCTGATCAACGCTGCCCGGATTAGCTTCCATGGTGATTTCAGCCATGGGAGAGATAGCCAAGCGAGCATGTAATTGACTGAATAAGTCCGCCATGGTTTCAGGATGAATCAAACTGGGTGTACCACCACCAATAAAAATACTTTGAATGCTACGCCCCCAGATAGCAGGTAATTCCTGTTCTAAATCATGGATCAATGCTGCCACATATTGCTTGTCACGGGCTAATTCGCTTGGTGTCGTATTATTGGGGACATGGGAATTAAAATCACAATAGGGGCATTTTTGAGCGCACCAGGGATAGTGAATATAGAGTGTCAGTGGCGGTAGTGTGGTAAAATTTAACATCAGTTCATTCTACTGTGAGCGCAATTTTTAGCAAGACAATTGAGTGCCAAAACAATGATTGTGATACCCTTTATTGGACTGTATACTTGAGAATGTAGGGTGGTCACGCTTTTTGTGCCCACGCTGAAAGTGGGCAGATAAAGCCATGCCCACCCTACGGATGAAGTCAAAATATTGGAAAGTTATTCACTAAACTTTATATAACAAGAACAATAATGCCATTAAATTTTACTAAAATGCATGGTTTGGGCAATGACTTTGTGGTCATTGATGCCATTTCTCAGGCCGTCAATCTAAGTCCTGAGCAGGTACGCTTTATTGCGGATCGGCGCTTTGGTGTGGGCTGTGATCAATTGCTGTTAATTGAAGCGCCTGATAAGTCAACAGATGAGTCGGTGATTGATTTTAAATACCGCATCTTCAATGCCGATGGCAGTGAAGTCGAGCAATGTGGCAATGGTGCTCGTTGTTTTGCTCGCTTTGTACGGGAAAAACAACTCACCAACAAAGACACAATCACAGTGCAAACGCATAGTGGTATTATCCAACTTACGATCACTGAGCAGGATGAGGTGATAGTGGATATGGGACAGCCTGTTTTTGCCCCTGAGCAACTGCCTTTTATCCCTGCAAAAGATGATTCTCAAGACGATAATCGCTATACTCTTAAACTTGATACGTTAAGCGATGACGTCAATACAGAAAAATATGTGGAGTTTGCTGCTGTTTCTATGGGCAATCCGCATATTACCCTTAAAATTGCCGATGTTGAACACTATCCGGTGGCGAAGTTGGGGCAATGGCTGGAGTCACATCCCAGCTTTCCCAAACGGATCAATGTTGGCTTTATGCAGATAATCAACCGCCAGCAAATCCGTTTGCGCGTCTTTGAGCGCGGTTCGGGTGAAACATTAGCCTGTGGTACGGGTGCGTGTGCAGCAGTTGCCAATGGCATTTCCCGTGGCTGGCTGGACGAACAGGTTGAAGTTATTTTACCTGCCGGCAGTTTACACATACAATGGCAACAGGGTGAACATTCCCTGATGATGACTGGTCCGGCCAGTTTTGTTTATGAAGGTCAAATAACACTATGAATTCAAACAGTGAACTCGAAAACGCTAAAGTAAAAAGTATGAACATAAAAAGCACAGAAACCGATATCAGCACTGATACGGAAAACACTAATACAAAAAGCGCCGACGCAATAGTAAAAGACGCAGCTCAAATGACAGCGGACTACCTCACTGCGCACCCTGATTTTTTTACCGAACATAGCGCACTTTTAGCTTCCTTGGATGTATCCCATGACAGTGGTTCAGCAATCTCTCTGATAGAACGCCAGGTAGGTATACTCAGAGAACAAAATGCCCAGCATAAATCACAGCTTGCCGAATTGGTCAGCATTGCTAAAGACAATGAACAATCCAATCAAAAAATGCATAAGCTCACCCTCTCATTATTGGCTTGCAGTGGTATTGATGCCTGTGAAGTCGCTTTGGATGAAGTACTCTGTGATGAGTTTACCGTCGATGCAATTTCTCTGAAACTATTTTCCAAGCCCATCGATGAACAACCAGAGCACCTTTTTGTTACCGCTGAGTCTGCTTTAGCACAAGAGCTGGAGAAGTTACTCAACACCCGTAAGCCTATGTGTGGCTTCTTCAAAAAATTGCCCTTAGAGGAATTATTTGAAAGTAAATCAGACTCAATTTCCTCCGTGGCAGTGATACCACTCTTTGTAGAAAAGAATCATTGCTTTGGTGCCTTAATACTGGGTAGTAACAACATACGACGTTTTAATGCGGACATGGGCACTTTATTTTTAGAACGCTTGGGTGAAATCCTGAGCCACAAATTAAGTTTGTTCTTCAAGTAAGGATTCAAAATTCGTATAGGCTTAAACCGCTTAATTTTACAGGGACACTTGCCCTCGTACGTAGTACCTACTTTTAGCAAGCACGTCCCTATTTTCATCCCTCTCGTAGCACTTTTCTTATCAATAAGCCAAAAAAATGATACTCAGGTCACTTTTCAAGAGTTTGATCATTTTTTTCCCCTTATAAAAATGCAAAACTAATTATTTATCATCAAGAATGTTGGAAAATAAAGGATTGTTTTTCAACTTATGTAAAGTTTAGCCTCTAGGTCTACATAAAAAAATCGAAGAGTGATGCAATGTCTATAAGATTAATAATAGCCCGCACTGCAAAAGAACACGATGAGTGATCAGTATCCGGATAACACGCTGACACCGGCACAAATATTTAAAAAATATTTTTCTGTTATTTTGGCTGATACAAAGGAATTAAAACAACAGGTTTATAATATTCGCTACCGCGTTTATTGTGAAGAATTCAACTATGAAACCGTTGCTTCCTGTCCCAACACAATGGAGAGTGATAAATATGATCGCTATGCATTACACTGTCTGATCATTCATAATAGCAGTCGTATGCCGGCAGCCTGTGTTCGATTAGTACCTGCCACTAGTGGTAATGTCGATACTGAGCTTGCGGCTTTAGATTTATTGCCATTTGAAAAGTACTGCACCGATAGTCTGGATCATGATTTTATCGAACAGCTCAACTTAATTCGTAGCCGGCAATGTGAAATTTCTCGACTAGCCGTTGAGAAAACTTTTCGCAAACGCTCAGGTGAATCCTTAACACGTTTTGGTGACATTAATATTGAAGTTAGCAAAGAGGAACAGCGTACCTTTTTACTTATTGCAGTGGCGGCTTTTTTAGCGGCGACAGCACTCACCGATCTCTCAGGGAAAACAGATGTTTTTGCCATGATGGAACCTTTTTTGCCACGCTTATTAAAACGTTCTGGAATTGTCTTTCAACGTGCCGGGCAAGACATTGATTATCATGGCATCAGAGCGCCTTATTTTATTACTACTCAGTCCGCCCTTAAAACCATGCGCCCGGAACTATTAGCATTATATCAATGGATCCATCAACAAATTGCTCCCGCTTATTTAAAACTGACTTAACTGTTCAAGCAGAGATTCATTATGGCTCAAATTTCGCATCCAGATTTTAATTACAATACGGCTTTTTCCAGAAATCTTGGTTGAATAACGGCCACTGAACAGGAAATTTTACGCAGTAAACGCATTGCTATCGGCGGCTTAGGCGGAGTGGGTGGTTCACATTTAATTACCCTGACACGCTTAGGGATAGGACAATTTAATATCGCTGATATGGATATTTTTGAATTGGCTAATTTTAACCGTCAGACAGGTGCGAGCCTGAGTCATATTAATCGCCCCAAAACAGCAGTGATGGCAGAGCTTGCCCTAGAGATTAATGCCGATCTGGCACTGAATATTTTTTCTGAAGGCGTTAATGAGCAAAATCTTGATGAATTTTTAGAGGGCGTTGATCTCTATGTTGATGGCCTGGATTTTTTTGCCCTCAAAGTAAGAAAATCCGTGTTTAATGCCTGTGCAGAAAAGTGCATACCAGCAATAACCGCTGCCCCTTTAGGTGTGGGGGGTTGCGTTATTGTGTTTTTTGCCGGGGAAATGACCTTTGAATAATTAGCCTCGCCAAAGGAACATACTGAAGAAATACCTTTAGATACACCTATCACACGTATTCTTGATTTAGCCTGTTGGTCACCCAATGGTGATCATTATAAGCAGCGTGTTTTTATGGGACGTCTTGGCTTTGCAGCCACACCTCTATCGCGCTCACTGCGTTTGCCAATTAAGCAACTCATCAAGTAAAACATTAAGAATAAAAGCCTAGGTGTGAAATAATATTGTTAATCAATTAAATAGAAAAATCCAATGGCAATTAATAAAATCATGCTGATAAATAAAACCTCAGATAGTAAGTCAAATAAAAACATAAATAGACTTTTAGGTATATCTAATATGGGCTTAAATGTAAACTTATAGGTTCTATCACCCTCATCGTTGAGGCGTTGTTTTAAACCTTCAATCTGTTTTCTAATTTTCCTATTTTTATTATTGTCCGGGTTAGCAATGATAAACTCCTCCAATGAAGTAATTGCACTAGAAAATTGTCCCATTCGTTCAAGTTGAGCTGCCGCACGTAAATGGTTTAATTTTTTTATCATAGATATAAAAATTCCAAAATGTCGTTCAGAATGCTGTTAATTTAAGTGGTTTTTAGGGTGTATGAGTTAAACAGGCGAGTATAAAATTATGAGCACAATAAAGCAGAAGCAGCTTCATCACGTTTGCTTTTACCGCTGAGTAATTCAATTAGAGTTAGGGCAAAGTCCATTGCAGTGGCAGGTCCTCGGGAGGTAATGACATTGCCATCAATCACAACCGCATCGGTGCTGAGCCGGGTGCTGTTTAAATCCATGGTATCGAGCACGCCCGGATAACTGGTGGCGGACTTGCCATCTAATAGCTTGGCACGAGCTAGGACTTTGGGGGCAGCACAAATAGCAGCGGTATATTTATTATCAGCGCTCATGGATTGAAGTAATGTGTGAATACGAGCATCATTATCCAGATGATCAGCGCCGGGTAAGCCTCCAGGCAACACGATCATATCAAAACTTTGCTGCAAGGCCTGATCCAAGGTAATATCAGGAATGAGTACCACGCCACGGCTAGCCGTAACAGGAGAAACACTATCACCAGTATCTAGGCTGGCGCTGCTTACTTGAATCTCAGCACGGCGCAGGAGATCGATGATGGTAATGGCTTCAAGTTCTTCACAGCCTGGAGCAAGGGGGACTAAAACATGGGGCATGCTGATATCCTATTGTTGGGGGCGGGTCTCGGTTTGAGTGAAATTGGATAGATTTTTTTGTTGAGCGATATAGCGTATTTTATCTTGTTGCTTAATCAGTTCTGATACTGAAATCAGACGAATGCCAATGGCTTCAAGTTGTGGAATTCTTTCTTCTAAAACTTCCAGAGTTTGCTTAAATGGATGACCGATAGCCACTGCTGCCCCATCTCGTTTAGCGACTTCAATCAGGTGATTAAATTGAAATTCAATGGCGGGGCGATTGAGCTCATGATCTAAAAAACCATTGCGGCGGGTATTCTTAATTTGGTAAAGATTAGCGGTTTTTTCGGCCAGTGTTTTGACGGTAGTACGGCTATCAACAAAATATAAATCAGTCAGAACTATTTCATCCATCAACCATTTCATGGCACTTTTTTTGCTGGTAATAAGACTGCCCATATGATTATTAATGCCCTTGATATGGGGTATTGAACGAATACTTTTGACCACAGAATCTTTAAACTCTGCTTCACTCATATTATTGGTCAACGCACCAGGACCTAAAAAAAGCGTATCCATCACCGCCTGCATAGGCAGATGTAGCATGATGTCATTGCCCTTTTTATTGGCAATATCGGTCAGCACTTGAAGATGAGGCGTGTGAGGTAAAAAAGCAAATGTCACTTGACCGGGCAAATTAACGGCACGTTGATCCTGCTTTAATTTATAGCCCAAATCATCAATAATGATGGCGATGTAGGCGATAGGCACATTGCTTGTTGTGGTCTTATTCAAACTTGCTTTGGCATTAGCCAGAGAGGAAAAAAGAGCAGCAAAAAGCACACTACAACAGATGACTAAAAGCATCAGATAGTGGTTATGAGATTGCTCGTGCTCTTGATATAGTGATTTGGAAATACGATTGCTAACAATGCTCATGTTTATTTAGCCGTTTTGCTTTGGTTCAAAATATCAATCCCTTTTAGTAAGTTGAGTGCCTCATGCAAGGCGTAATCCTTGTCGTCATCAGATTTTTTGTCACTGTTCTTGGTTTTTTTCGAATCAGATTTTTTAGTCTTTTTACCTGAGCCATTATGATGCTTGTCCATTTTATGCTCTAAATGACCCTTTAAATCAGCTTCTTTAATTTGTGCGAAGTCATTGTCTTTTTTTGTTTCAAGGCTGATATTAGCGAGTTTAATATCCGGGGTGATGCCTTCAGCCTGAATAGAACGTCCTGATGGCGTATAGTAACGCGCAGTCGTTAATTTGATGGCGGTTGTTTTTGTCAGAGGCTTAATTGTTTGCACTGAGCCTTTGCCAAAGGTGTCTGAACCCATAATAATGGCACGTCGATGATCCTGTAATGCACCGGCTACAATTTCAGATGCGGAGGCAGAACCACCATTGACCAGCACCACAATCGGAGCGCCCTTTAAGGCGTCGCCACGAGTTGCAGAAAAGCGCAGTTCAGAATCCTTAATTCTGCCCCGGGTATAAACAATTAAACCTGAATCTAAAAATGTGTCAGAGACATCAACAGAACCGTTGAGCACGCCACCGGGATTGTTTCTTAAATCGAGAATAAGCCCTTTAAGTACGCGCTTGTTATTTTTTTTCACCAGTGATTTTAGGGCTTTTTTAAGTTGTTCAGCCGTACGTGATTGAAAGCTGGAAATACGTAGATAAGCAAAGTCTTTTTCCAGAAGACGAAACTTAACGCTTTTCACTTTAATGATGGCACGTTCTATGGTGATATTAACCGGCCCATCACTGTCTTCGCGGATAATGGATAGCTTAATTTTTGAACCGGGTTTGCCACGCATCATTTTAACGGCATCATCCAGTTCCATTTCTTTTACTGGCTTGCCATCAATACGGAAAATGAGATCCCCTGCCAATACACCGGCACGTTGTGCGGGCGTGTCATCAATGGGTGAAATGACTTTAATCAGTCCATCTTCCATACCTACTTCAATGCCTAAACCGCCAAATTCTCCAGTCGTGCCTTCCTTGAGGTGTTTAAAGCTTTTTTCATCCAGATAGCTGGAGTGGGGATCAAGACCTGACATCATGCCCTTGATGGCATTTTTTAGAATGGTTTTATCATCCACTTGCTCAACATAATCGGTTTTTATGCTGGCAAAGGCATCGGTAAATTCTTTGAGAATTTCCAGTGGTAAAGGTTCAGTCTGAGTCTTGTCTGATTTTGCCTCTGCCGTACTACTTGCTGTAGTAAAGGGTAGAGCCACAAAAAGGCCGAGTGATAGACTTAATAAAGCAGACAAATACACAGGTTTAGTCATCCAAAGCTCCGGAAAAATAGTCTTGAAAAAATAAGTACGACATGGAAACGATAACCATATCATGTAAAAAAATTAAAATCACGCTCATACAGCGCTTTGCCCATGCTTTTTATCAGGCTTTTTCTCAGGTTTTATATGCGTCGCTTCTTGCACCAGAGTGATGGATCTGATGGCTTGCCATTGTAGCGAACTTCAAAATACAGCCCAACACGCTTTATGCCTCCGCTATTACCAATAGTAGCAATGATCTCATTATTTTCTACCCAGTCCCCGACTTCTTTGAGCAAGGTTTGGTTATGGCCATATAGGCTCATATAGCCATCACCGTGATCAATAATTGTGATCAGGCCGTAGCCTCTGAGCCAGTCTGAGTAGGCAATCCGGCCATTAGAGATGGTATGTACCGGAGTGCCTTCTTTGCCACTGATGATATTACCCTGCCATTTGACCTTGCCTACACTGCGCCAGTGATCATATAACTTTTTTACCTTGCCTTTGGCGGGCCAATAGAGCTTGCCGCGTTTTTTGGCAAAGGGCTGATCGGTGGGCAAGCTGGGAATATCATCCAGGGCTTTTTTTAGTTTATTGATTAAACGGGTTAGATTTTTTTTGTTTTTGTTTAAATTTGCCAGTTGTTTGTCTTTAGATACAATATCCTGATTTAATAGGGTGACCAGGGCACTACGCTCAGCTTGCTTGGTTTGCATAGCGCGTTGTTCTTGTTGTAGTTGGTATTGTTTGTCTTGCAGTGTTTGTGACAAGAGACTGATTTTTTGTTTTTCCTGAACAATAGCCTGCAATAGTGTGTTGACCTTGTTGATCTGCTGGCTACGAGCTTCATTAAAATAATCATAATAAGTCATGATTCGGCTGATAGTGGCAGGGTCTTGCTGGTTGAGTAATAGCTTAATGTATTCTTGACGGCCTATGGCATAGCTAGCCTGTAATTGACCCGAGAGTAATTGCTGCTGAGTGATTAATTGCCTATTGTTTTGTGCAAGATTGTTATTCAGGGTGCTGAGCTGATGATTGAGTTCAGCAATTTGTTGCTGCGTGCTAAAGAGCTGCCGGGCATTGTTGGCAATGCTTTGCTCGGATTTTTGGATGTCTTGCTCTAATTCGCTTTTTTCGCTTTGTTGTTGCTTTAATTGCTTTTTGAGCGCGCTAATATCCTGCCGTAGCTGGTTTAGCTCTTGTTGTTTTAGCTGACCTTTTGATTGTGTCTCGGCGCTGGCTGACAAGGGTAGGCAGAAGGCAAAGAAAAGAAATAGCAAAATAAGACGTGAATGATATTCTGCCATTAATTTTTTCAAAAAAACCTTCAAAATCAGCTTACTCTTCTATGTTTTCAACATCGTCAGCAAGAGTGACAAGAGAGCGACCATTCATTTCCGGTGGCACTTCAAGATCCATTAAATAGAGCATAGTCGGAGCAATATCAGATAGTGCGCCACTTTCAGCCATGACGGCATCCCGTCCCAGATAAATAAACGGCACCGGGTTACAGGTATGTGCTGTATGCGCCTGACCGGTGCTTTCATCCATCATTAGCTCAGCATTACCGTGATCGGCAGTGATGAGAACTTCGCCGCCGACTTTGAGAATGGCATCAGTGACTTGCTTGATAATGGCATCCAGTGCTTCGATGGCTTCGATGGCAGCCGCTTCATTGCCGGTATGACCGACCATGTCCGGGTTAGCAAAGTTACAGATAATGGTATCATATTGGCCAGAATTAACCGCTTCAATTAACTTGTCCGCCAATTCAGGTGCATTCATCTCTGGTTGTAAATCATAGGTGGCAACATCCGGTGAATTTACCAGAATGCGATCTTCGTAAGGGAAAGGATCTTCTTCACCACCATTAAAGAAAAACGTCACATGGGCATATTTTTCAGTTTCTGCGATACGCAGCTGACGCATACCCATATTGGAGATATATTCCCCGAATACATTGGTCAAGCGCTCCGGTGGGAAGGCCACGGGAATATCAAATTTTGATGAATACTCCGTTAGACTGACAAAGGATTTAAGTTTGAATTTACGCTCGCGTTTGAAGGCCTCAAATGTGTCTTCGATAAAGGGGCGGGTAATTTGCCGTGCGCGATCAGAGCGATAGTTCATGAAAATCATGGTATCGCCGTCTTCGATTCGAATCGCTTCTTCACCCTCAGGTATAATGCTGGTCGCTAGTACAAACTCGTCGGTTTCGTCCCGTTTATAAGCTTGAACCAAGGCATCTATTGCCGTCGGGGAACTAAACACACCCTTGCCTTCGGCAATCACATCATAGGATGATTTTACTCGTTCCCAACGGTGGTCACGATCCATGGCATAGTAGCGACCGACGATGGAAGCAAATCGACCGACACCGAGTTCATCAAACACGGCTTGCATTTTGGTAATGGATTCTTTGGCACTTTTGGGCGCGGTATCACGGCCATCAAGAAATGCGTGCAGATAGATCTTTTTTACGCCACGTTCAGCGGCCAATTTGATCATGGCATGGATGTGGCACTCATGGCTATGCACACCACCGGGCGATAATAGCCCCATGATATGAATGGCAGAATCATTTTTGATAACTTCATCAACCGCTTCCGTTAAGGTGCAGTTGGTGAAGAATGAACCGGTACGAACAGCACGGCTGACTCGGGTATATTCCTGATAAACCACACGGCCTGAGCCAATGTTCAGGTGACCAACTTCAGAATTGCCCATTTGTCCGGCAGGTAGACCTACTTCAGCACCGGATGCCTTGATTAGCGTATGAGGGTATTTTTCCCATAAACCATCAAATACAGGTGTATTTGCTTCTAAAATAGCATTGTGGTTCGGGTCAGTTGAGTAGCCCCAGCCATCTAAAATGACTAGTGCCAGAGGTTTTGGTATATTTGACATAAAATTAAGTAGCTTAAATTAATCTGTTTTTAGGCATAGTGTTTGGTGTTTTGATATTAGCATTTCGGTACTAATTCAATCAATAGATTGACTAATACATGGTGCTAAATCCTATTTTTTCAAGTCGTTTTTTCAAGTCATTGTTTAGATGAGTATCTTGACGTTGGACAAATAATTTGTGATAAATCACCTTATTATGATAAGTTATTTTAGCAATGTGAATAAAGAAATTCTTTAATTTTGTTGTAAATTAGTAAAAAAAGGGCTTTTACTGGCATTATAGGGCTTCTCGTAGACGACTTGAGAGTGTCTTTTATCATGACTTAAGTCAAATTTAGACAATAAAACCATACAAAAACAAAGATAAGTAAAGAAAATTAAAATAAATAGCTCTTTTTAATAAATATTATTGTATACTTTTATTGTTATATTAGTGAATATCTAGGACAAAAAAAAGATGGGCGAAGAATTTAACCTTAGCGAAACGGATTGTTGCGATATGAATATGGATTTAATGTCACGTGATGAAGACATCGATAGAGCATCACGCTCATTGAAAGCAATGTCACATCCCTTGCGTTTGAAAATTTTATGTACTCTGGGCGATGCAGAGATCAGTGTTCAGGATATTGTTGAAAAAGTAGGCACTTCACAAAGTAATATTTCTCAGCATTTAGCTATTTTACGCGATAAGGGCATTCTTGCCTCGCGTAAGGATGCTAATCGAGTTTATTATCGTGTTGGTGATGCCAGAACATTACGTCTCATCGGTATGATGAGAGATGTTTTTTGTACTATTTCATAGATTTTCTGCACGATTTTATCAGCAGCACTATTTATAATGAATGCTGCTAGCACAGATACATCAAAGAAATAGAGTCGCAAGAGACTGCTTTGCATAGAGTCTCGCGGTATTAGGCATGGCTTTTCATACTACTTTTAGTATTGCACCGACAATTTGTCGGTGCTCTATGTAGTGAATTGTTATGCCGGAAATAACGCTTACAAATAGCCAGAATAAATCCCAGACATCCTTTTCTGATGGTGTGGGATGTTCTGGTTTTTTTGTTTCCAGAGCATTGAATATGCATGACTTTACAAAAAATTTGATCTTTCTAAGTTTAAATTCTATTAAAAATACACCTATTCAGATTTTCTTATGAGGTCATTTTTGCTATGCTACTCCTTTTTTACACGCTGCTCGCATCAGCAATACGCTTTTGCCTGCCAATATGAGATGTAACGGTATATAAACTATGGAACACTTGAACACGTTTGTTGAGACCAATTGGGTCATGATATTGATGTGGTTTTTTCTCTTAGGCATGATCATCAACTCCTTTTTGAAATCCAACTCGGACATTAGCCCTCAGCAAGCAGTACAAATCATGAGTCACGAAAACGGTAGTTTAGTACTGGATGTACGTGAAGATGCGGAATTTAAAACGGGTCATATAAAAGATTCAGTCCATATTCCATTAGGTGCATTGAAATCACGCTTGAGCGAGCTTGATAAATCTAAAGGCAAAGATATTATTGTGGGTTGTCGCTCCGGTAGTCGTTCCGGTAGAGCTTGTAGCCTACTGAAGAAAAATGGCTTCGAAAAAGTGCATAATTTACGTGGTGGTGTCATTGCATGGGAAAATGATAACTTACCTATGAGTAAAGCCTAACATTTAACGGATTGAAATATACAAGGTTTAAGAATGTCCAAAGAACAAGCAGAAATTACTATCTATTTGAGTCAATATTGCCCTTACTGTGTCAGAGCCAAGGGCTTGTTAAACAGTAAAGAAGTGACTTATAACGAAATTAATATCGGTGCGCAGCCTGAATTACGCAATGAAATGATACAAAAAAGTCATGGCGTGACTTCGGTGCCACAAATTTTTATTGGAGCGACCCATGTGGGTGGTTGTGATGAATTATTTGCTGCTGAATCTGCCGGTAAACTGGATGCGCTGTTGTTTCCAGGATAGAGCTTCCAGGATAGTATTTGGAAGGGGTCGGAGTCAAATGGCGTTAGATTTATTTTATTATAAATATCATAGTATTAAGCCATTTGACTCCGACCCCAGCTGTAGAGCAAGAAACTATTTAGAATTAATCAATTCATGAGGAATTTGACATGAGTGATGCTGTGCATATTGTTTGCCCTCATTGTGATGGCATTAATCGAATTCCCGGCACTAAATTATCTGCCGGTGGCAAATGTGGGAAGTGTCAGCAATTATTATTGCCCGGGCAACCGATTGCCTTAAATGCCTCCCGATTTGCAAAACATATTCAGAAAAATGACTTACCCGTGCTAGTGGATTTCTGGGCACCCTGGTGTGGCCCCTGCAAAATGATGGCGCCTGTTTTTGAGCAAACCGCCAAGCATTTTCAACACCAACTCGAACTGGTTAAAGTCGATACAGAACAAGAACAAAGTCTGGCAGCACAGTATAATATACGCAGTATTCCAACCATCGCATTATTTCATCATGGTAAGGAAATCGCACGTCAGGCCGGTGCAATGGATCAAAATAGTCTGATCCAATGGGTGCAGAGTCACCTCTAAACTCGAACAAATATTATTAATAAATCATCAGGGATTATCATGGCAGAAGAAGAACAAGCAAGCGAAACTAATAACGAAGCGGCAGAACAACAGTTTATTATTCAAAAAATATACTGCAAAGATGTTTCCTTTGAAACCCCTAACTCACCTGAAATGTTTACCCTAAAATGGGAGCCTGAACTAAAGGTCGATTTACACACGGCTGTTAATCCTCTTGGTCCTGATGTATTTGAAGTGGTATTGACCGTGACAGTGACGGTTAAAGTCGGTGATAAAACAGCATTTTTAGCTGAAGTTGAACAAGCGGGCATTTTTAATGTGTCGGGTTTTGAGAAAACGCAATTAGATGCCATGCTCGGTAGCTATTGCCCTAACCTCTTATTCCCTTATGTGCGTGAAGTGATTTCTGAGCTGGTTAATAAAGGTGGTTTCCCACAGCTTATTTTACAGCCGGTTAATTTTGAGGCGGTGTATGCACAACATTTGCAACAGCGTCAAGAAGAAGGTGATGCGCCTGCAACCGATGCTGTTCACTAGTATCCACTTGCTTAGCCATTCTTTATGACTAAAAATACTCTATGCGTGCTAGGAGCGGGTTCCTGGGGAACTGCTCTGGCGATTTTACTGGCGAAAAATGGTCATGAAGTCGTTTTGTGGGGACGTAATAAAGAAAAAATACGGGCGATGTATGAGGCTGGTGAAAATTCTTTTTTTCTACCCGGCATCCCTTTTCCGAAGACGCTCACTGTCAGCAGTAATTTATCGCAGGCTGTGTTGCAAAGTGACGAACTATTACTGGTCGTCCCTAGCCACGCCTTTCGTGACACTCTGGTGCAAATTCACTGTATTAAACCTGATCTGCAACGCCTGAGCTGGGCGACTAAAGGTTTGGAACCCGATACGCATCAACTCCTGCACACGGTTGTCGATGAGGTCTTTGAGCAAAGCTTGCAACAGGCCGTCATTTCCGGCCCAACCTTTGCGGCAGAAGTGGCAAAAGGCCTACCAACGGCTTTAACCGTTGCCGCTAATGATCAGGCTTATGCCCAAACACTGGCTGAATTATTAGGCAATGCCACCCTGCGTCCTTATGTCAGTCATGATATTATCGGTCTGGAAATTGGTGGGGCGGCCAAAAATGTGATGGCCATCGCCGCCGGTATTGCCGATGGTTTGGGCTATGGGGCTAATACCCGTTCGGCACTTATTACCCGAGGTTTACACGAAATCAGCCAATTATCCCTGAAATTAGGTGCAGAACAGCAAACGATTATGGGCTTGTCCGGTCTCGGTGATTTATTGCTGACCTGTACCGATGATCAATCGCGTAATCGCCGCATGGGCTTGGCAGTGGGACGAGGACAAAATATAGAGCAGGCTGAAATTGAAATTGGTCAGGTGGTTGAAGGGGTACAGGCAGCCAAGCAAATTTATTCACTGGCACAGGACTTAGGCATCGAAATGCCCATCGTCGAACAGGTGTATCAAGTGTTATATCAAAATCTTGCGCCACAAAAAGCAGTACAAAATTTATTGATGAGAGAGCATAAATCAGAATGATACGGGAATATGACTGAATAGTTATTTTATGTCTTTATTTACAGCTTCTTCTAAAGTGTCAGCACAAGCTAAGCCACCCATTGGTATTTTTGATTCCGGTGTGGGCGGGCTATCAGTCTTACAACATATCCAGCAACTATCACCCTCAGAAAACATTATATACGTCGCAGATAGTGGCCATGCACCCTATGGTTGCAAGGCTGAAGTCTTTATTGAACAACGCTCGCGAATTATAACGGAATATCTCTTATCGCAGGGTGCGAAAGCCATTGTGATTGCCTGTAATACCGCAACGGCATCCATTATCGAACGCTTCAGGCAGGATTATGGTATTCCTTTTATTGGTGTTGAACCGGGCATAAAACCCGCCATTGCAGTGACGAAAAACAATACTATTGGTGTCATGGCAACTGCTGCTACTTTGGCCAGTGAGCGTTATCAAGAATTGACGCAACGCTATGCCAGTGATGTGAATTTAATTAATCAATCCTGTCCGGGACTGGCAGATCAGGTTGAAGCAGGCTTGCTTGATAGTCATGAAACCATTACTTTATTAAAACAATACCTGGCTTCTTTATTGGCGCAACAGGTGGATACGATAGTCTTAGGTTGCACTCACTATTCATTTTTACAAGCACAAATACGCAATATCGTGGGACAAGAGATTCATCTGGTGGATCCCAGTCTTGCCATTGCTGAGCAACTAGAACGTGTGTTGCTACAGCTTGATGTCGCTTCGGACACAGGCCAAGCATTGCATGAGAGCAAAGGCCAAACGAGCTACTATAGCAGCGGTTCAGTGAAAGATTTTCAGAACACAATGATGCATCTATTGAAGCAAAATATTGTGGTTGAACCCCTGTCTCACACCTTATGAGAGGCTATGTGGAAGAACCCCCAAATTTGATAATTCACTTTCTTTGCACTCTAAGCGCTTATAGTTGAAAAACTGAAATTAATAACTTCAAGCAGAAAAATCTATTTTCAATATAACGCTTGGTAACAAAAAATTACTCATCGTGTTCACCTTCAGATATAAAATCAAGCGGGCTTTTAGCCTGCTTGATCGTTTTTCGCTGCAAAGTGTGAGTATATTTCATCGTTGTTCTAATATCGCTGTGCCCCAGTAGCTTCTGAATGGTTCGAATGTCATAGTTTTCTTGCAAGAGGTGACTCGCAAATGAATGTCGGAACGTCTGAGCAGAAGCTCTTTTTATAATATGAGCTGAACTAACGGCTTTCTTTATGGCTTTTTGAACCACCGTATCATGAAGGTGATAACGTCTGTATTCCTTTTTGTCCTTAATCAAGGTCAGTGTTGGTGCAGGAAAAAACCACTGCCAGAGATAATCCTTTGCTGCATTCTGGTATTTTTTTTCTAACTGTTCGGGTAAAAATACACCGGCAAAATTATCTTGTAAGTCCGCTTCATACAGAGATGTTGTTTTTCGTAATTGCTCTTGAAGCTCAGGCACTATGCTTTGTGGGATAGGAACCGTTCGGTCTTTCTTACCTTCGTTAATACGCCTACTATTGCTTTCATCATGTATGGTCAGAATGCCCGTATCAAAATTAAAATTACGTATACGAAGATTCACTCCCTCAGAAATTCTTAAGCCACACCCATAGAACAACTTCACAATCAAATTGAATGGCTGATCTAAATGGTCAAGGATCAAATCAATTTCATCCCGCGATAATACCACCGGTATGTAAGGCTTTCGTTTTGCTCTTGTGACCCCTTTGATTTCATCAAACTCTTTTTTTAATACCTGCTTAAATAAAAAGAGTAAAGCATTAAATGCTTGATGTTGGCTGGAAGCAGAGACCTTTCTTTCAACCGCTAGAAAGGTTAAAAAATCAATCACATCCTGCTGGGATAAATTTTGATAATTTTTACTTTTAGTATAGCCCTGCAACTGACGAGTCCAGGTTCGGTAAGCTTTCAAGGTTTTGGGTGAATAATGGCGTAATTTAATCTCATTTTCTAACTGTTTATAAACAGGTACCCAGCTTTGTACTGAGGTTTCAGGAGAACTCTGTTGTACAGTGATTGGATTATTATTATCACTTTCAGTCATAAAGTAAGCCTATGGCAAATTTGGCCTGATTTTGTTGTTGAACCGATTGCTTCTTTTCCTGCAATTTACTCAAAAACAAGGATAGGCTGGTTGGTATAAGTGGATTGTGATGGTATTTGTGGCAAAAATCCCAATAATAGCGAAGCCACTTTGTGTAAAGATATTGTTCTGGCTTTGGTAGTTTCCTATCAGGGAGTATTTGAGTAAATTTTTGATATAATTCATTTGGTAATATTTACATGAGCTTATCTGTAAACTTTTTAATGTGTGTTATTTTGTGTTATCCAGAAAGGAATTGCAAGTAATTAAAGAGGGTTGTTGAGCGAAAAACAAAAGTGTGCGATGATTAAACGAAAACTAGTCAATTACTTGTTATCGGTGCTTACATAAGGAATATTAATATTAAAAAAATTGCAGAAATATGTTCCTTTAGCATGTTACTTTTAGGGAGCCTTATTCTTGGGCTTATGGGTAATGCAACTGAAATGGGTCTGGCAATAGGTGCTGGTGCAATAGGTTTGGTTTTTCTTAACCTTGAACAAATCGCAAGCCTGAAAGCCGCCGGTATTGAGATTATAACTAAAGATCAAAAGGAACAGTTGCTCGCAGTAATTGAAAAGGAAACCGAGCCTTCATTTATTAAAACTGAAGCATTTAGTACAGATGATCAAACAAAAGAGGTTGTTAAAGCACTTAAAAACCAAAGATTCACATGGCGCTATTTAAATGGTTTGGTAAAAGACACAGGTCTACCTAAAGAAAAAGTTAAACAATCATTGGATTGGTTGTTGGATAATGATTTAGGAAGAAAATCAAAAGGAGATAAAGGTGATATTTGGAGCTTAACTCAAAAGGGTAGAGAAGTTTTTTTAGAACACAAAAAATAGCAATGGCATAACCAAAATTTGCAATGGAACACAGGGCCGTGGCTATTTTTTAAAAATAAATCGAGTAGGTTTGACGGGATTCCTTTTTTAATAAAGTCTTTCTCATCCTTGTGCCCATTGAAATAGGCGTTATATGAAAACATGCTGAAATTCTTTATAAAAACCATAAGTGTAATATTAGCTCTGATAATTATATGGTTATCTGCTTGGGCTCTTGGTGCATTTAGTAATACCAATGAAAACTATAAAGCAGAAGTAAAACAACTACTATCATCTGCTCTTACACAAAATACACCCAAAAATGAAATTATAGCCTTACTTAATAAAAAATCTTTCAAACATCATTTAACTAGTTTAAAAGACAGTAAGAATCATACTAAATATGAGAATAGGGAAAGTGAATGCGGCCAATCTGAAAGACTCTTTGCAAGAATAAAACTTGGCAGTGTTTTAAATCCTGTAGAAACGAGCGCAGCCATATACTTTACGTTTAATGAAAATAATCTCCTTATTGACTATTCTATTAATATCAGGCATTCATTTTTATAACTTGAAAATAAATCATATAACAAGTAAATTAACGCAGACCCAAAAAGTTACGCACCTTTTGTGGCGCTTCGCTATAATGCCACAAAGGTGCTCTTTCTTTTAACACTCTTTTAAAACCTCTTTTAAAGCCATATATGGACGCCCCACGAAAGTCAACTGATTTTGCTCTAAATCTTTTGATTTTTAACTTCATTTGTTAAATTCAAAATAAAGTAATCCATACATCTGAAGGTGGTTGAAGAGCGGGCTCTTTCTTACCCCCTTGGTCAGATCGCTTTTTTCTATTAATGGGTTATGTTTTCATTTATTTTAGATGCTCACTCCTAATTCCTCATTCGTTCACTTTTAGAAAAAAATCCAGGCCGCTCACATATATCCGGTCTCATTGTGGCAGTATTTTTAACTGCCGGACCTTGATGAAATACGCACCTTATCGCCTATACACCCACTCGGTGTTTAACCAATGGCCCGCCAGGCTCTGATAAGGCACGTAAGCCGTTTTTCTCATCCGTTATTGCGACGGGAGGAAAGGTTTTGTTAATTTTTTATCTTTTATTCATACTGAGCTGTTATTTTTTTGGGATCATAAATCTCACCTTGTAATATTCGCCAAGCTGCCCGTGTCAATTTGTTGGCCAATGCGACATAGGCTTTTCTTTTACCTCGTCTTGCAACTAGCCGCTGCACCCAACAACTTAGAGGGTCATTTTTTTTATTAATGATAATCCAACTGACGACCGTTCGAGCACCATGTATGAGTAAGGTTCTTAGATATTGATCCCCTTTTTTTAGTGCTGCCTACATTGGTGTTTTTACCACCCGTGCCAAAATGAGCCGGGGTTAAACCAATCCATGCTGATATTTGTCTGCCTTTAGAAAACTGACTGCCATTATTACCCACAGCCGCATATAACGCAGAGGCTACAATCGGACCCACTCCGGGGAGCGCTTGTAAGCGTTGACAGTAAATATTTTGGTTGTTACTGTGTTCAACTTGTTTTTTAATTCAATGGCTTTATTACGGGTATCAACCAAGCATTGATAATGCTCAAGGAGTAGTTGACGTGCCATGGGGGTTAAGTCATTCTCTTCATTATCAATGATTGTTGGCAAAGCATGGATTAATGTCATGATTTGTTTTTTTGTACGATGACGCCGTATTCTGATAAATAGGCTCTAATTTGATTCGCAATGGACGTGGTTTGTTTCACATGTAGCTGACGAATACGGTGAAGCATTTGAGTATCTTGCTGAACATGAGTTTTTATCATGGCAAAGTGCATATTAGGACGTTGTGCGGCTTCACAAATGGCCACTGCATCGTTTCGGTCATCTTTGTTGCCTTTGACAAAGGGCTTTACATGTTGAGCCGGTACCAGCCTAATGGTATGGCCCATTGCTTCAAACTTTCGAGCCCAGTAATTTGAACTACCACAAGCCTCCATTGCAACAATAACCGGACTCTGTTGTTGCATAAATTCAGATAGCTTGTTTCGTGTCAATTTACGATTAAACTGGACTTTATTCGCTTGGTTTAATCCACACACTTGAAAGTAGTTTTTTGCTAAATCAATTCCGAGTATACTGGTATTCATGATGGATGTTCCTCTTGTTACTTAAAGGTATCATCTTAAGTATGGCACATTGTGATGCCGCGATGATCGGGCGTCCATCTCATCACCCACCTAATAAAAAGCGATATCAAAGCTAAATTGTAAAAAATGTCTTCTCGAAATATGAATTCACAAAAAAATTAAATATTTTTCAGTGGGATGGGTAGTAAAAATGGCTACTTAATGATTGTGTTCTGCTAAGGTGTGTCATGGGTATATGTACCCAGCATTGTTTTAAATGTGTTTATAAAAAAACGATTAACGATGGCGTACCCTAAGAATTTATAGACAGATTTACTCGGGGTTCTTCTATCGCTTGGTCTTCCACACTGCCCCTATAAAACAGGAATAATAAATGTTTCATATCGCACTTTATGAGCCACGCATTGCACCCAATACTGGTAATATTATTCGTCTAGCGGCAAATAATGGTTGTGCGCTGCATTTGATCGAGCCTTTAGGCTTTGATTTTGAGGAGAAAAAATTACGCAGAGCTGGTCTGGATTATCATGATTTGGCCAATGTCACCCGTTACGCGAATTATGCACTGTTTTGTGAAGCGATGGGTGAGAGACGAATTTTGGCCTGTACCACGAAGGGTAGCAGGCCTCATGATGCACTCAATTATCAGGCGGGGGATGTATTATTGTTTGGCTCAGAAACGCATGGTTTGCCGGATGAGGTGTTGCTCAATATTGCGCCTGAGCGGCGCTTAAGAATTCCAATGATGCCGGATAGTAGAAGTTTGAACTTATCCAATGCCGTAGCTATTATTAGTTATGAAGCATGGCGGCAAAATGGTTTTTTAGAGGGTATTTAGCGAGCTGATATCCACCAAAGCGAATGTATCAGTCTCTGTATGAGTGATGATATTAGGGACCGCATTCGCTATTGAAGGACTAATCACAGTTCTTAGAGCAATCGTCATGGCGACAATTCCATATTAATAAGAAAATAATGACAATCGATGTTGATAAGGCAATGAGTGATAATGAATCAAATATCATGGGGAATTCTCCTGTTTTTACGTTTCCGCTAGTCTAAATAAAATAGAACTGATTTTGTTTGATCTATATCACAATTTACTTAAATATTAATGTCTATTCGCCATTCTGATGAGCTTCCACTTTAAAAAATACCGGCTATACTTTAGGTGCAACTGATTATTTAGGTTGAATCAAACAATTTAACGATGAGAGTACGTATATGGCTGTAAAGAAAAGTAAATCCACTGATGACGTCTTACTCATTTTATGTAAGGCTGTGAAAAAAAACCTCACACAGACCACTAAAAATGAAATTCAATACTCGTCGATGGTGCAAAAAATATCAAAAACTTGCCTAAAACCGGATATTGGCTGTTTTGTCTTATTTGAGGGGGCTTTTTCAGGACTGATTATTATTAATATGTCAGCAGGTGCTGCATTGGAGCTTTATCAGGCTTATATGTGCCAAATGGGTTTCCCGGAAGAGGAAATATCAACCCAACACACTTCCGATGATGTCAGCAATGTACTCGGTGAGCTAATGAATCAGATTGTCGGTGATTTTCAGGGCGAGTTGGAATATCAACTGTCCTTGTCAATTAACCAGACACAGCCAAGAATGCTGGCCGTGAATAAAGAGTTAATTTTATCGATTAATGCCAATATTGAACGCCCGCAATCACGCAGAGTCGTATTTCGCACAGAAAATCATAAGACATTTCATTTAGAAATGTCGATGGAAAGAACAGAGTTTATTGAATTGGATGATCCGGATAATCAAAATTATAATGATTCAGAATTATCTAAGGATGAGCAAAATAAAGCCTTCCTAGATGGCTTAGATATATAAGCTATTTAGCTTCCCCTTCTTGAGAAGGAAAGAAGCTAGAAGGGATGAAATTGCTGCATAAACAAGCTTTAATATGCTTTTTTAGCACTTTTCATTTGGCGATAAATCTTAGTACGCTTATTAATATCAAGTATTTCCACAATCCGTTCTAAAGCTAAATCAAAAGCCTCATCAAAACCATGCAAGTCGATACTGATACTACCCCAGGAGATGCTGCCATCGGGTAAGCGAATTCGTAATTTGAAAATATCAATTGTGCGATCGTTGCTTTGCTGTTGCTGACGTGTAAGACCAATAATTCGTCCATCACTATGAAACTTAACGGGGTTTGCCTCGTCAACTTCACGTAGATATTCAGCCTGAAATTCTAACAACTCCAGATCTCTGGCCTTTGCTAACGCGCGAATTTCGCGTTCACGTTTTTTGGATACGGGGTTACCGTTGTCTGTGAGGTAATAGACCTCATCATAAATGACATCGCCAATTTTTCGGTAAACTCTGAGACGATGACCATAATGTGCATTGTTTTCTGATACAGCCATTTCATACCTTCCTAAAATATTATTAGTCGTTTAAAATTATTCAGTTTAAATTATTATATAACGACTAATTTAAGTGTTTTTATGAAAAAAATACATGATCTTGATCAGAAGAAAAGTGAAAAGTTTACTAATTTATTGCTAGGGGTTGAATTATAAAATGGCTTGAGAGAACAGAGCTGAGAATCAGCCACCGGTCATGGACATAAAGCGGATTACTTTTTCTGGTTTTTCATTAAATTCGTGCTTATAAGGTTTTAAATCGATTGCTTTTTTTATCACTTCATCTAAGTCATCATCACTGATGCCCTGACGGAGTAAGGGGCGTAATTCAAATTTATGTTCGTCACCTAAACACATATAAAGTGTCCCACTGGCTGACAAGCGCACACGATTGCATGTGTCACAAAAATGCTGTGAGATAGGGGTTATAAAGCCTATTTTAAATTGTGTGTTAGCAATTTGCACATAACGTGCAGGGCCCGCACCGGCCATAACGGCAGGAATCAGTTCATAGCGTTTTGCTAACCGTGTTTCGATTTTCTGTAAATCAATATAATGATCGGCAGCATTACGACCGGTATCACCGACCGGCATGGTTTCTATAAAACGCAGGGTGAAATCATGTTTCAAACAAAATTCCACCATGTCTTCGACATCTTCGTCGTTGACTCCTTTCATCACCACCATATTGATTTTAATAGGACTCAAACCGGCTGCTTTTGCCGCCAGAAGACCATCGATGATCTTGTCTAATTTACCCTGAGTAATGTCTTTAAATTTAACGGGATCAACCGTATCAAGGCTGACGTTAATCCGTGAGATACCGGATTCATACAAGGCTTCGGCATGTTTTGCTAAACGAGTGGCATTGGTACTCAGTGATAAATCATCCAGCCCTGGTAGGGCTGAAAGGCGTTTTGCCAAGTCCGGTAAATTTTTACGCAATAAGGGCTCGCCACCGGTTAGGCGTACTGAGCTAACGCCCAAGCGAGTAAATGAGGCGATGACTTGTTCAATTTCGTCAAAGCTGAGCCAGTTTTCAGGCTCTTCATAGCCATCAAAACCCTTGGGCATGCAGTAGAAGCAACGGAGATCGCAGCGATCAGTGACCGAGATGCGAACGTACTTAATCTGTCGATTATATTGATCAATTAAACTCATGATATCCGTCATCTATAAAAAGGTATATTAGATAATACTATTATTGAGAAAAAATGAAAGTTTATCTAGCTAAATAGGCGATCTATGTCAATAAAATGCTTTTTACGCTCTTTAGTATAGCTGACTATTTAAGCCCGCTGTCTAAATCAGGGTATTTTAGTGTTAAATTAAAATCAGTGAGTAATTTTTTGTTGTTGATACGCCGTGATTCTGCCATATAGGAAAGCATTCCGGCAGAAAGCTGCGTTTGTGCTTGCTCTAGTGTGATGGTAGGCGGTGAGGGTAGGTGATTGGCCTTGGCAAGCTTCATAAAATAGTCACACATGGTGGTGGGATGACCGTCGGCACAGTTAAAAATACCTTCAATATCATGACTCAAGCCTGCTTTGAGGCAGATTTCCAATAAGTCGTCACTATGGATACGATTACTAAAAGGGGAATCTTCTTCCCTAACGATAGGGGTTTGAGCCTTAATACGCTGTAGAGGTAATTTTCCCGGCCCATAAATGCCGGATACCCTTAAAATCACCAGAGTTGTCTGTGTGTGGTCGCAAAACTGCTGGAATTGCTGTTCGGCATCTGCACGACGTAGGGCACGATCGACGCTGGGATTTAAGGGGGTATTTTCATCGACCCATTGACCCTTGCAATTACCATAAACCCCGGTGGTGCTGATCAGGATAATTTTAGTGATTTTTTCTCCTGTGCTGTGCAAATATTCCGTTAGCAGTTTAAGAAATTGTTTAGCACGGTCATCCGTTTTCCCCTGGCTGGGTGGTGGGGCAAAATAATAAATAATAGCCTCAGATAAATTAATCTCTGAAGGAAGAGTGCTATGGACCAAGTCCAGATCAAAAGCAATGCTAGTGACGCCTGACTGAGCACATTGAGATTGACTTGCGGTGCTTCTTACTAAGCAATGAATCATTGCCGGGGAGGTTAAGTTTCTACTAATGAGAGCATTAAGGAGTTTTTTTCCTAAATATCCGCAACCAATAATGTGAATATTGGGCTTTGTTTCTTGGCTCATTTTATGTTCTCGATGGTTGTTATTATGCTTTATATTTTTAATCCGGCACGTGCAATAATCCACACATCGACCTGCTTGACCCCATTTTGTTTCAGTACTTTAGCGGCTTCGTTAACGGTGCTGCCAGTAGTCATCACGTCATCAATTAGAGCGACATGTTCATAAGGCAAGGCGTGTTTAAGGCTAAAGGCCTGTTGTACATTCTTTTGCCTTTCTTTGGCGTTCATTCCGGCCTGAAGATTGGTGTGGCGAATTCTAATTAAGTGGCTATAGTTTAACGGTAGTTGGTAGTGAGATGCAAAAAAACGTCCTAGCTCTAGTGCTTGATTAAAGCCCCGTTGGCGTAGGCGTTTGGTATGCATAGGAACGGGCAGAATGGCCTGAGGCAGGTAAAAATTTTTGAGATGATGGCTTTTTTGTATAAATAATTGCGATAAGAGGCTGGCATAATGAATTTTTTTTTGATATTTCAGTTTTTTAATCAGATAACGCATTTCCTCGGCATAAAGCAAAGGACTATAAACTCGATCATAGTAATAATTATGACTCAGGCAATTGCCACAGAGGCTGATACTTTGCTTAAGTGAGGTTTCAAGCGGTGAGGCACAGCGATGGCAGCAGTCCTTATTTAAGCTGAGTGCAGCTATACAGGGATTGCATAATTCCAAATGATTATGAGTTTTTTCCAGACAAAAGAGGCAATGTCTGGGGATGACTTGCGTTATTTGTGTGCAGGCTTTCTGCCAAACTGTACTGTAATTCATGACATTCCTTGTCAATGAGTAAATAAAGGTGCAATTGATTATTCTGGGTTGAAGATGATAATCAATGAGGCTAAGATAAATCAACTATTTAGGATACATCAACTATCATCTTGATAGTGCTTCAGATTTAAAGTATTTAAAACAAGCTCTTAAAAAAAAGACTTAAAAAAAGTCCTTAAAAAAGTGATAACTAATTATAATGCGTAATTTTTTTAATAAAATTCTTTTTTCATTAAAGTGGCTTTCCCTTACTCTGCTTTTTCTATTATTAGTGATCTATTTCATTTTATACAGTAGTTTACCTGATCTGGACGGCACAAAAAAAATTACGCTATTAAATCAGGGCGTCACTATTGAGCGAGATGCTCAGGGCATTCCCACTATTCGTGGCAAACATCGTCAGGACACGGCCTTTGCCTTAGGCTATGTTCATGCTCAAGAGCGTTATTTTCAAATGGACTTATTACGCCGTAGTGCCGCAGGTGAATTAGCCGCTTTGTTTGGTGATGATGCTTATGAAAGTGATGTTAAAATCAGGTTGCACCGTTTTAGAGAGCGGGCAAAACAGGCGGTACGCAAACTACCCAAGGCACATTATGCCGCACTGGTTGCCTATAGTAATGGTGTGAACACTGGCATTGAGTCGTTGGTCAATGATCCTTATCAATATCTTCTGCTCGGACAAACACCAAAGCCATGGGAGCCAGAAGATAGTCTCTTGTGTGTCTATGCCATGTATTTTGATTTGAATGACGAATTGGGTGTCAGAGAAACCTCGCTGGCGATCCTAAAAGATGAACTGCCACCATCATGGTTTAAATTCTTGACCCCAAAAGGGGGTGAATGGGATGCGGCAATGGATGATAGTGCCTTGGAGGATGTGAAATTATCCATTCCAAGCCTCAGTTTGCCGAAAAAATTATTGGCATACAATTTATCAACACCAGCGCTATTTGTATCAAAGCTATCAGCGCATCCCAAGCAAACTTTGAACTTTGTTGACCGCCACTTCCTGCCGGGAACCAACACGAATTTTTTACCCGGCTCAAATAGCTGGGCGGTCGATGCCTCATTAACCCCTTATGATTCTGCAATGATGGCAAATGATATGCATCTGACCTTGCGTGTGCCTAATATCTGGTTTCGTGCCAGTTGGTATTTAGAAGATGGACGTCGCGTGACTGGTGTGACCTTGCCTGGCACACCGGCGATGGTGGTGGGAAGTAATGAACATATAGCCTGGGGCTTTACCAATAGTTATGGTAATTGGGGTGATATTATCGTATTGCAAACCAATGCCGATGAAACTCAATATCAGTCAGCTGAGGGTTGGAAAAATTTTACTGTCTATAAGCATTTAATTGAGAGTAGCAATGGGTCTGATAAGGAACTCCTGACGATAGAAACGCAATGGGGACCAGTGATTGGCAGAAATCACAAAGGACAATTACTGGCACATCAATGGCTAGCTTATTCACCCAATGCGACAAATTTAAACCTCCTGGTACTGGAAAAAAGTGATTCTGTTAAAGATGCTTTGGATGTTGCTAAGTCGCTGGGGATGCCACCGCAATCCATTGTGATCGCGGATAATGAGGGGCATATTGGCTGGACCATTGCGGGTTTAATTCCTAAGCGTGATGAAGCTGCTATGACTGGTGGTTGGCAGGACTATGAACAGGCTAATGACTACCCGATTTTATCTGATCCTGACTCTCATCGTATCTGGACTGCTAATAATCGGTTATTTTCCGCCAAAACTCTATCTCACATCGGTTTTGAGGGTGGAGATTTGGGAGCAAGAGCGCAGCAAGTCCGTGATGGTCTATTGGCAAAAACACAGTTTAAAGAAACTGATTTTCTGGCCATACAATTGGATAACGAAGCAAAATTGTTAGCCCGCTGGCGGCAGTTATTGCTTGATGTGCTGACTGCAAAAAATATTCATGAGGTCATTAGTAAAGGTCAAGTTGAGTCGATGTTAGCAGTCCTAAAAAAAGAACCGATATTGTATGCAAAGCCAGACTCAGTGGCCTATGGTCTGGTGAAATCATTTCGTAAAGTGATAACTAAAAACACGCTGGGCTGGGTGTTTGAAACGCTGGAAAAACAGCATCCCAAACTATTCAAAGCTTCTTTGCTGACCAAGCTCATTGAATACCCCGTTTGGGAACTGGTGCAGAACAGGCCGGTGCATCTAGTACCAGCAAATTATGCGAATTGGGCTTTGTTCTTTCAAGCTTCAGCAGAGCAGGCATACAATATAGTGACAGATAATGGTCAATATGATCTAGCGACACAGAGCTGGGGGGTACGACATAAAATTGATATTCAACATCCTTTGAGTGCAGCACTGCCCGAGTTGGGCTTTTTTCTGGATATGCCAGACTCACCCTTGAGTGGTGATACTGATATGCCTAAAGTGCTAGGTCATCATTTTGGTGCATCAGTGCGTATGGTAGTGGCCCCAGGACAGGAACAAAAGGCAATTATGCACATGCCTGCCGGGCAGAGTAGTCACCCACTATCATCTTATTATTCGAGTGGACATCAGGATTGGGTCGATGGTAAGGCCAGTGCGTTTTTGCCCGGTGAAACCAAATGGGTGTTGGAATTGCAGTCTATTCAATAAGCTCGTCTTATACCCATGATCAGTGTAGTAATTGACACATTTTAGTCTCTTGACTAAGCTTAAATAATCAACCATTTTAAGATTGGATTATATACTGCCCGTGATTTGTTTAAGTTCTTCTCATAAAACAGCGTTAATCTGCGTATTGTCATCTATCGTATATAGCTTTATTGCTATTTTTTCAGTGTTATCTATCAGTCATGTTCAAGCAAGTGAACAAAAAAATTCTACTATTGAGACTTCAGCTAAGCAGCTTGAAAAAGTGAGTTTGCAATTAAAATGGTTCCATCAATTTCAATTTGCAGGCTATTATGCCGCGAAGGAACAAGGCTTTTATCAGGCCGAAGGCCTTGATGTTGACATTATCCAGCGTAGCAAAGATACGGATGAAATTGATTCAGTGTCCAGTGCTGAGATAGATTATGCGGTGGCTGATAGCAGTATTATCGCCGGTTATGCTAATGGCGAACCCATCACAATTCTTGCCGCTATTTTTCAACATGATCCGTTGGTGTTTATCAGTAAAAAAACATCCAAAATACTGACACCCTATGATTTAATCGGCAAGCGGATTATGTTTGATCTGTCTGAGGGTAATGAGGCCAATCTTCGCTCTCTACTGTATTTAAGTAATATAAAACCCGATGAATATACGCATCTTATCCATAATTTTAACAAAGATGAGCTGATTACGGGCAAGGTTGATGTCACTTCCGCCTACCTAACTGATCAAGTGTATTATTATAAAAAGCGTGGTATTGATTTAAATATTATTTACCCACGTAATTATGGGGTGGATTTTTATGGTGATTTATTGATAACCAGTACCCAAGAAATTATTGAGCACCCCGGTCGGGCAGAGCGTTTTAAGCGGGCATCCATTAAAGGCTGGAAATATGCATTAAGCCATAAAGCAGAAATGATAGCGCTGATAAAACATAAATATAAGAGTCAGTTGAGTCTGGAGAATTTATGGTTTGAAGCAGAAGAAACCCATAAAATCATTATGCCTGAGCAAATTCCTTTAGGCCAGGTGGAGGTTAATCGTTTACGACGCGTGGCAGATATTTATGCACAGCTAAAAATGGCACCTTCACTCAGCGATTTAAAATTACGTAAATTAGTTTATGGCTCATCAACTCAATTATCCCTTACAGGCGAAGAACAAAGTTGGTTAGCACAGCACCCGATTATTCGCATTGGTATAAAACGAGACTTTGCCCCCTTTGAATGGCTGGATGAAGAGCAAAATTACTTAGGTATTAATGCTGACTATATTAGAAGTATTGAGGAAATACTGGGTGTTCAATTTGAAATTATAAAAGATAAAAATTGGCAACAAACCCTGAACATGATCAAAGCAGGTGAGTTGGAAATAATTTCTGGTATGCATAAAAGTGTAGCCAAGGAAAATGGTCTGGCCTTTTCCAAACCCTATTTATCTTCCAATGTGTCCATTATCATTGATATTAAAAATGCTTTCATTACGACGTTAGAGCAATTGAATGGTAGAAATATTGCGCTTGAAGAAGATTATTTTGTGCGGGATATTCTGGCGAGAAAATACCCTGACATTAATATAATTCCCACACCAGATAGTATCAAAGCATTACAATTGCTTGATTTAGGCATTGTAGATGCTTATATTGGTGATGAAATTTACTCCAATTACATTATTCAAAAAACCGGCATGTTGAATTTGCGTATGTCAGGTCGAACTGAATTTCGCAGCCAGTATCGCTTTGCAGTAGCACAGGAAAATCCGCAATTATTGAGCATCATCCAAAAGGCATTGGATCATATTTCGACTGAGAAAAAAGAGCAAATTTTAAATAAATGGCGTGGTCTGCATATCGAACAGGGTGTTCAGGTAGAGCAATTATTTAAACTGGGTGCTGCGATAAGCAGTGTTTTTGTGTTGTTTGTTTATTGGTTATATCGATTGAAAAAAGAAGTCCAGCAACGTAAACAAATGGAGCTGGCATTACAGCAAAGTGAAAATCGTTTTCGTAAAATATTTGAGGGCACCGATGCGATTTCAGTACAAGGATATAATACCAAAAGAGAAGTGATTTATTGGAATCCTGCCAGTGAAACACTTTATGGTTATGATGCAAAAACCGCGAGTGGAAAATTGCTTGAAGACTTAATTATTCCCGATGAAATGAAAGAGCCTGTGGTTGCTGGTATTGAAAATTGGTTTAATGGCGGTGAAGAAATACCCTCATCAGAGCTCACCTTGAAGCGACAAGATGGCTCGCCAGTACATGTGTTTTCCAGTCATGTGCTATTACATAATCAAAACAATGAAGCAGAAATGTACTGTATCGACATTGATTTGACGTTGCGTAAAGAGCAGGCTGATAAAATTAAACATCAGGCTTTTTTTGATAATTTAACTGATTTACCTAATCGCTTATTGGCCTTAGATCGCTTGTCACAACTATTAAACGAAGCCAGGCGCAATACAGAAAAAGTAGCCGTGCTGTTTTTAGACTTGGATGACTTTAAAAAAATCAATGATACCCTAGGGCATGAAACCGGCGATATGCTATTAATTGAGGCCGCCGAACGATTAAGCTCTGTGCTAAGAGAAGGTGATACCGTTGGCCGCTTGGGGGGTGATGAATTTATCTTATTACTGGGCGGCTTAGCGAGCAATGAAGCGGCACAACCCATTGCCGAAAATTTGCTCAAGCAATTCAGAATACCCTTTAAAATTGAATCACGGGAACTGATTTTAACGGCCAGCATAGGCATTGCATTGTATCCGGAAGATGGTAAAGACTCCTCCGAATTATTACGTAATGCGGATTCTGCCATGTACCATGCCAAGAAACTGGGTCGTAATACATATTCTTACTTTACTGCCAGTATGAATCAGGAAGTCTCACGGCGTTTGGCACTGGAAGAGCAGGTTCATGGTGCTTTAGAACGTAATGAACTGGAAGTATTTTATCAGCCTAAAATTGCCATAGAAAGTGGCAAGCTTGTGGGTGCTGAGGCATTATTACGTTGGCATAATCCCATTTTGGGGCATGTTTCCCCAGATGAATTTATTCCTATCTGTGAACAAACCAGTTTGATCATTGCTATTGGTGAATTTGTTTTGCGTCATGCAATGGAACAAGCAGTCGAATGGCAGCAAGCACTGCACGATGAATTTTATATGGCCATCAATCTCTCACCCAGACAATTTCGCGACCCTGCGCTGGTGCAAACCATCAGTGATGTGATTAAACAGTCAGGGATTCAGCCTGAGGCTGTGGAATTAGAGATCACCGAAGGCGTGTTGATGAGTGGCCATCAACACATCAGTGATGCCTTGTCTGCTCTGAGTGACTTAGGCGTGACTATTGCGATGGATGACTTTGGTACTGGCTATTCATCGCTGAGTTATTTGCGTAGCTATCCATTTAATGTGTTGAAAATTGATCGCTGTTTTGTCTGTGATATCATTGATGATCCAGAGGATAGAGCGTTGGTCAATGCCGTGATCGCGATGGCACATGGCCTAAAACTCAAGGTGGTGGCTGAGGGAGTGGAAACTGAGAAGCAATTAGCCTTATTGAAGCAAATGGGCTGTGATATAGCCCAGGGCTATTATTATAGCCAACCTGTCTCGGCTGCTGAGTTTAAGAAATTATTCATAGAAGGTACTCTCTAAATTAGTCCTAGTGCAAACCATTGTATGTGAAAACCATTATGCAAACCATTACTTGATTACCCACAAAGCTCCGCCATATTTCGATAATTATACTATAATTAAAGTATAGATTATGTGTGGAGTAGAATGATGTCAAAAAATAAAATTCAGTTTCAAGAAGGTTATAGTTTATTTGAGCTTTTTAATGATTATGGCACTGACAAACAGTGCCGACAAGCCTTATTTAAATGGAAATTTCCTGATGGATTTGTTTGCCCAGAGTGTGGCAATAAGACTTATTGCACTCTAGAACATCGCCATCTTTATCAGTGCCACCATTGTCATCATCAGACATCAGCAACCTGTGGGACAATATTTGATAGTACCAAACTGCCTTTATCTAAGTGGTTTTTAGCGCCTACTGGGGTGTAGTGAGCACAGAGGCGGCTCCAGAGGTCGTGGTTCAGAAAATAAAACACCGTTCGTTGCAGCCGTTTCTACTAATGAAGATGGACACCCGATTGCAATGAATTTAAATGTGCTTAAAGGGTTTAAATCCAGTGAAATAAAACGATGGGCACAAACTCATTTAACACCTGGAAGTACTGTTTACTCAGATGGGTTAAATTGTTTTCCTGCGGTTAAAGAAGCTGACTGTAAGCATGTTCCAATCGTCACGGGTGGTGGTGCGGCAAGTGTTGATAAAATTGAGTTTATCTGGGTTAACACTATGATAGGTAATATTAAAAACTCTATGAAGGGAAGCTATCATTCCATTAACTCAAAACATTTACCTCGGTATCTTGCTGAATTTTGTTATCGGTTTAATAGACGCTTTAACTTAAAAGACATGATGCCAAGGTTTTTATGCGTGGCGATGAAAACGCCACCTATGAATGGAAAGCTCCTAAAAATGGCGGAGCTTTATGGGTAATCAAGAACCATTATGCAAATATGTTATATTGCCCGCTTTAAAGCTATTTATAAGGCTCTTCTCCGCTTTGATGAGTGAACAACTTATCCATTTCAGCCTATAGAGCTCATCTTTATTTGGCTGAGCAACATAAGCAAGGTTATGTGTATAGGTAAAACTATAAAAAGCCTTCTTGATAAGAAAAGTTTTCTTGATTACCCATAAAGCTCCGCCATTTTTAGGAGCTTTCCATTCATAGGTGGCGTTTTCATCGCCACGCATAAAAACCTTGGCATCATGTCTTTTAAGTTAAAGCGTCTATTAAACCGATAACAAAATTCAGCAAGATACCGAGGTAAATGTTTTGAGTTAATGGAATGATAGCTTCCCTTCATAGAGTTTTTAATATTACCTATCATAGTGTTAACCCAGATAAACTCAATTTTATCAACACTTGCCGCACCACCACCCGTGACGATTGGAACATGCTTACAGTCAGCTTCTTCCGCAGGAAAACAATTTAACCCATCTGAGTAAACAGTACTTCCAGGTGTTAAATGAGTTTGTGCCCATCGTTTTATTTCACTGGATTTAAACCCTTTAAGCACATTTAAATTCATTGCAATCGGGTGTCCATCTTCATTAGTAGAAACGGCTGCAACGAACGGTGTTTTATTTTCTGAACCACGACCTCTGGAGCCGCCTCTGTGCTCACCACCCCAGTAGGCATCATCAATTTGAATGATGCCTGATAAAGGTTTACTGTCATCACGTTCTTTCATAACCTGCATGATCTTTTGTTTCATACTCCAGGCTGTATTGTAGCTTACCTTAAGCTGTCTCTTTAATTCTAATGCTGAAACCGCTGTCTTCAATTGAGTCATAAGATGAATCGCTAAAACCACTTAGATAAAGGCAGTTTGGTACTATCAAATATTGTCCCACAGGTTGCTGATGTCTGATGATGACAATGGTGGCACTGATAAAGATGGCGATGTTCTAGAGTGCATAAGTCTTATTGCCACACTCTGGGCAAACAAATCCATCAGGAAATTTCCATTTAAATAAGGCTTGTCGGCACTGTTTGTCAGTGCCATAATCATTAAAAAGCTCAAATAAACTATAACCTTCTTGAAACTGAATTTTATTTTTTGACATCATTCTACTCCACACATAATCTATACTTTAATTATAGTATAATTATAGTATAATTATAGTATAATTATAGTATAATTATAGTATAATTATAGTATAATTATCGAAATATGGCGGAGCTTTGTGGGTAATCAAGAAAGTTTTTATGTATCAATGCTTAACAGGGTTTTGAATGTGAATTTACACTCATCAAAGCGGAGAAGAACCATTTATAAAAGCTATACCCCTACATCTATTTTGCAAAAGGAATAATCGACATGAGCACTCAGGCTGGAGATGCATTAAGACACGATTGGAGTATCCCTGAGATTCAGGCATTATTTGACTTGCCTTTAAATGATCTATTGTTTCAGGCACATACGATTCATCGCGCTAATTTTGATCCCAATAGTGTGCAAATCAGCACATTATTGAGCATTAAAACGGGCAAGTGCTCAGAAGATTGTGGCTATTGTTCACAAAGTGCTCACCATAACACCGATCTTGAGCCAGAAGCGTTATTGTCCTTGGATGAAGTCATGACGGCGGCCAAACAAGCCAAGGCTGAAGGGGCTGACCGTTTTTGTATGGGCGCTGCTTGGTCACGGCCAAACAAACGTGACTTCCCTAAAGTGCTGGAAATGATCAAAGGTGTTAAATCCTTGGACATGGAAAGTTGTGTCACCTTGGGTATGCTGAGCTCTGAACAAGTCAAACAACTTAAAGAAGTGGGTCTTGATTATTACAATCATAACCTGGATACCTCACCCGAATTTTATGGTAACGTGATTTCAACACGTACTTTTCAAGATCGTTTAGATACCCTCGACAACGTTCAACAAGCGGGCATTAATGTCTGTAGTGGTGGCATTTTAGGCATGGGTGAAGAACGCAAAGACCGTTGTAGCCTCTTAGCCCAATTAGCCAATATGGCACAGCATCCGGATAGTGTGCCCATCAATATGCTGGTGCAGGTTGAAGGTACACCGATGTTTGGCCAGGATGAAATTGAGCCTTTGGAATTTGTGCGTTCTGTGGCAGTGGCAAGAATTATGATGCCACGCTCAGTGGTACGTTTGTCTGCCGGGCGTGAAGAAATGTCCGATGAAATGCAGGCCATGTGCTTTTTTGCCGGTGCTAATTCTGTTTTCTATGGTGAGCGCTTACTAACGACCGATGGTGCGAGCGCGGAAGGTGATCAAAAATTATTTGCCAGCCTCGGCATGAAAACCGGTCTGGAAAAAAAGCAAGGCAAAGCGCGTGTCAGTTCGGATGATTTACGTAAGCCAATAGCCAGTGATGAAAGCAAAATAACCAGTGCCTCACAAGCCTGATTGCACTTGTGAGTCTGGACGAAACCCTACAAACTGAGCTACAGCACCTCAAACAACAGTCCTTATACCGTCAGCGCAAAATAAGCGCTGGCCCACAAGCGGTTCATGCATACCACAATGGCCAAAAAGTCCTCAGTTTTTGTAGCAATGACTACCTTGGCCTCGCCAATCACCCCGATATCGCCAAGGCCTTAAAACAAGGCATTGATGAATATGGCGTAGGCAGTGGTGCCGCTCATCTGGTCAGCGGCCATAGTCGTGCCCATCATGAACTTGAAGAAGCACTGGCTGAATACACCGGCCGTAGTCGTGCGCTATTATTTTCCACGGGTTATATGGCTAATCTCGGCATCGTCAATGCGCTGATGAATAAAGGTGATATTGTCTTTCAAGACAAACTGAATCACGCTTCAATGATTGATGCCGCACTGCTTTCAGTATCGTTATCCGGTAGTCAATTGAAACGCTATCCACACAATGATTTACCGCGTCTTGAGCAGCAATTAAAAGACGCGAATATTGCTGATCAAACAAGAAAATTAGTCATGTCGGATGCTGTTTTTAGCATGGATGGTGATTTAGCCAAGGTCAGTCAATTAAGTCAATTATGTCAGCAAAATGATGCCTGGCTCATGTTGGACGATGCACATGGCTTTGGTGTGCTGGGTAAAACGGGTGCCGGCACGGCAGAAGAATATGCCTTAGATCAGCAACAATTGCCGATTTATATGGCCACTTTAGGCAAGGCTATGGGCGTTTTTGGTGCTTTTGTTGCCGGTAGCGATGCCCTGATTGAAACTTTGATTCAAAAATCCAGAGCCTATATTTATACCACTGCCATGCCACCTGCGTTGGCTAAAGCCACACTGATGAGTTTAAAAATTGCCCAAGAACAAAGCTGGCGCAGAGATAAGTTACAACAGCTGATTAAACAATTCCGTGCGGGTGCAAGCCAATTGGGCTTGTCATTAATGGATTCAGCAACGCCTATTCAGCCTATTTTAATTGGCGACAATGAACAAGCCTTAATGATGAGTCAAAAATTACAACAACAGGGTTTTTTAGTCACCGCGATCCGCCCACCGACAGTCCCCAAAGGCACCGCAAGATTACGTGTTACTCTTTGTGCGGAACATGATGAACAGGATGTTGAACAGCTTTTAGCCGCATTGGAAAAAATGCAGAAATCATGAGCATCCACTACCAACAATGGGGCAATGTCCAAGCCCGTGAACAAATTTTATTAATCCATGGCTGGGGGATGAATAGCGGTGTCTGGTGTGATATTGCAGAATATCTGGAAGAGTTATTACCGGAACATCTTATTCGTGCTGTTGATTTGCCCGGCTATGGAAAGAGTGCCACACTCTCGCTACAAGAATATTCCAGTCAAACACTGGCGCAAAGCATAGAGCCATTACTGGAAAACAAACAAACAACTATTATTGCCTGGTCAATGGGTGCTTTAGTCGCCATTGAGATGCTCAATGGCTGTGATAAAAATAGCTGTGATGAAAATAGTCGTAATGAAAATTCAGCTGAAAGTCCTAGCATTGACAATCTTATTCTAGTGGGTGCGACCCCCAAATTTGTGCAAGATAATGACTGGCCTCATGCTGTCGAAGCCCGAATTTTTGAAGAGTTCAGTCGCGGCTTGGTTAACGATCATCAGGCAACCCTCAGACGATTTCTTGCCATACAAGCACTGGGCAGTCGTACCGCAAGAGATGATATCAAAACCTTGCAAGCACAATTGTTTGTTCGTGGTGAACCTGATACCAAAGCACTGGAGCAGGGTTTAAATATTTTACTCCGTGAAGATAAACGTCAACCTCTAGCAGCAATTAGACAAATACCCATTAGCCTGATTGCTGGAGAAAAAGACACTCTGGCTCCCTTTAAAGTTCAGCAACAATTAGCCCTACAGGAAAATATCACCCTTTATAGCATCCCCTCAGCCGGACACGCTCCCTTTATCTCACATCCTGAAGCGTTCAAACAAATATTAGCAAAGGTGCTTTAACCTAAAAAAATCAGTTGAATCTACTGCGACCGCCTTATGCACTGAATCTTAAGGATTTTCCAGAACATTTTGACTTCACCCGTAGAGTGGCTACGAATAAAGCCAAAATAACCTGTAAAACCCTTAATTTTCAGCACCTAAGTCGCTCTCGCTACGATTCAACTGATTATTTTAGGTTTAAAGCCACGCATTAGTGGTTGAACAGGCAATCATTGTTATGAAGGCTATTTTATTACACAATCCTGATGCTGTGCGACCTTGCGGAAAGTTTCTTCACCAATAGACAGACAACCTAAAGGCACAACGACGAGAGTCAGCACGGTAGAAACCAAAAGTCCAAACAATAGCGATACCGCCATTCCTCCAAAAATAGGATCGGCTAAAATGATAGCAGCCCCCACCATGGTAGATATTGCCGTGATCAATATAGGGCGGGTTCTGGAGATGGCCGAATTAATCACTGCATCGTAAAGTGACTGACCGTTATTAATTTGCTGTAACGTCGTGTCAACTAGAAGAATGGAATTACGCACAATAATGCCGGCCAAGGCTATCCAACCAATCATGGATGTCGCAGTAAAATCTGTTGAAAACAACCAGTGTCCGGGTGAAATCCCTAGCAGGGTTAATGGAATCGGTGCCATGATCACAAGGGGAATGAGAAAATTGCCAAATTGCCAGACCACCAACATATAGATGGCTAGCAAGGCAACTCCATAGGCAATCCCCATATCACGAAATGTCTCAAAAGTGACTGTCCATTCACCGCCCCATTCAAAACCGGATTGAGCATCGCTTTCCGGTGGTCCGAGGTACTCACCTTTCAGGCTGACACCATCAGGAGTGATATAATTTTCCAATAATTTGGACACATCTATTTGTGCATAGACAGGAGCCGCCAAGCGCCCTGTGGCATCTGCGACCACATACTCTATTGGGCGTAGATCTTTACGGATAACGAACGACTCACGCACCTCTTCAACAAATTTTCCCAGTTGCCCAAGGGGTACGGTCGTGCCCGCAGGAGTCATTATCGGGAGGCTATTCAGGTTGTTTAAATCCGCTCTCATTGATAAGGGAACTTGCAACAATATGCGCGTGGGCTCTTCAAGACCTTTTTCTTTAAGGTCACTGACTTTGAACATTCCCATCGCCATCGCCAGGTTTTGATTGATACTCTTAATGGAAATGCCATTTAATGCTGCCTTTGTAGTGTTAATATCAAAACGCCAGATGGTCATTGGTTCGCGCATCATGGTTTCTGCTTCACCAACCATTTTAGATTGGTCGAAGATTTTTTTCAGATCCTGTGCAACTTGTTTACGGGTGGCGGCATCAGGGCCGTGTACTTCTGCCACTACGGTTTGTAAAACAGGTGGGCCTGGTGGCATTTCAACCACAGTAACACCCGATCCGTTTTTTGCCCTGATCCCCGATGCCTCAATAATCGGCTCGATCAGTTTACGTACGTCCATTGCTATTTCATGACTCGTTCGGCTACGCGCCTTCTTATCGAGTAAAGTAACTTGGATTTGCCCCTGCCACGGAAACATACGGAGATAATAGTGACGTACCAGACCATTAAAATCGAAAGGGATTGCGGTGCCTGAATAGGTTTGTACGGAAATTACTTCAGGGACTATACGAATGATTTGTGCTAATTCTTCGGTAAAACTTGCCGTTTCGGGTAACGCCGTACCGGCAGGCATATTAACGACTACTTGAAATTCTGACTTGTTATCATAAGGCAACATTTTTACGGTCACATGGGTGGAATAAAAAAGCCAGGCTGATGCAATGAAGCTGAGCAGTAGGAACAAAAGAAATAAACGCCCCTTGCTTCGCTGCTTCCAGAGAATGCCAAAAGTGTGTTCGTGAATCCCCGAAATCTTTTTGTCAATCGCTTTATCACGCTTTGCCATAGCCTTGAGTTGAGGCATGCTGGGTATAATGCGCATGGCCATCCAAGGGGCAAAAACCAGAGCGACAAACAGTGAAAACAACATGGCAACAGAACCCAGTGCTGGAATAGGCTCCATATAAGGACCCATCATGCCACTGACAAAGCCCATGGGAGCCAGTGCAGCAACAATACAAAAGCTGGCCAGTATCGTTGGGTTGCCAACCTCTCGTACGGCATCAATAGCAATTGCCGTGGATGGCGTACCCGCTATCAACCAGCGACGGTACATATTGTCAATAATAACAATGGCATTATCAACTAGAAAACCAATAGAAAAGATAAGCGCAAAAAGCGACACCCTGTTAATACTGTAATCCATTAGAAGGCCCGAAAAAATCGTGACAGTCAGCACTAATGGCACAGTCATAAACACCACGACAGAGGGTTTGAAGCCCATCGTAAACCATACTAGGAGCATTACCATTACAGAGGCTATCATCAAGTCGCTAAGCAGACCGTTGACCTTGTCGCTGGCACTTTTTCCATAATCACGAGTATATTCTATGTGCACATTATCAGGGATCAATACACCTTTGAGGCTTTCTACCTTATCCCGTATCGCCTGTACGACTTCAACCCCATTGGAACCTTCATGTTTGGCGATAGCAAGGGTCACAGCTTGAGCATTGTCAACAGGAGCGCCTGAATATGCAGGGCCACTGGAGAATGATACCATCTGGGAAGTCTGTTCCGGGCCAATGGTCACTTTGGCCACATCTCTCATAAAGATTGGATGTCCTTTATGCAAGCCGACCACTAATTGACGTACATCATTGGCGCTGCGCAGGAAAGCGCCTGTTTCGACATAAGCAAATAGATCCCCTCGCTCATTGAAACCGACAGTTTGTTGGTTGTTGAAACCCTGAATAACCTGAGCAATCTGCCCCATACTCAAACCGTATCCCACTAGGCGCTCGGGTGTAATATCAATGCGTAACTCGCGTGCACGCCCCCCTGATATAAATGAATTACCCGTTTGGGGGATCTGCTTTAAACGTTGTTCAAGTGTGGTTGCCAATGCTCGCAGGGTAGAATCATCAAGCTCCCTGGACCACAGGGTCATCGTCACCACAGGCACATCATCAATGCCTTTAGGTTTCATCATTGCTGGTTTTGCACCGGGTGGTAGTTTGTCCGTATTGGCTTGCAATTTCGCCATCGTACGTATTAGAGCAGATTCCATATCCTCACCCACCTTATATTGCAGGGTGATCATGCCCATTTCTTTATCACTGGCGGAGTAGACGTGTTTGATATCGTTGATTTCACTTAGTACACGTTCTTGTGGTGCAATCAATAATTCTGAAACTTGCTGTATAGTGGCTCCAGGCATCTGGTAAAAAATATCAATCATGGGGACAGATATTTCAGGATCCTCTTGACGGGGAGTGGCAAACAGACCGTAGATTCCTAATAACAACATGACGATATAGAGTAAGGGTGATAGGGGTGAATGTATAAAGGTTTCACACAATACACCTGCCGCGCCTTGTTTGTTGTTATTTAGTTGAGCATCAGATTCTTTTTGTAGTTTATTTTTAGTATCACTTTGCTGAGATTGTTTTGATGTACTCATAGCGGTAGTTATCCCATCAGGAAGAGCATATTGTAAAAAGGGTCATTTTCTATTAATCGAGGTTTTGGCACGCAACCCCCGATGAATCGTTAACGTGAAATATGTGTATTAGGGCCTGGCTGAGTAACAATCCTGTCTCCGGCCTTAATACCGGAAATGACACTGACCATGCCATTTAAGGGCATTTCATCAACGCGAATCAAACGCAATTTAAGACTGCCATTCTCTCGCACCTGAAATACTGCGGGCAAGCTACCACGCCATACGATGGCAGATTTTGGAATTGCCGGTAAAGCTGAATGTTTGCTTCCCGGATCGGCTAAAATAATCTCGGCATACATCCCCGAATGTGCTTCAATACCAGCGGGTAGAGCGAATTTTACGGTGGTCGTATGGCCGCCAGAATCCGCCATGGGGAAGATACGCTCAACGACTACAGGTACTAGATTTGTTTCGCCGTCTAGCTGTGCCTGCGCCTTGCTGCCAACCTTAATGACCTTGAGTAAACGCGAGGGTACATCCACACGAATCTGTAAACGGGTGATATCGGCAAAGTTGATCAAAGGCATACCCGGTTGAACAATATCACCTTCTACTACCATCTTGTTTACAATCACACCATCAAAAGGCGCATAACTGATGGTATTTTTCAGTGATTCATCAAGTTCGCGTATTGCTGCTTGTGCCTGCTGTACGCTATTGCTCGCGGTTTCGATGCCGACACTACGGGCATAGAGGCTAGAGTTTCGTTCTACGCGCTGATTTCCCTGTCCCATCATAGAACGCATTGGATCGGAGAAGGTGCTGAAGAGGTCAGGGGCACCACCCAGTAGTTGGTTTCCCTGGGAATTAGGATTGACACGTTCTAGGTTATATTGCACTTGCGCATTACGATAAGCAGCTTCGGCGCTCGCCAACTGCGACATAGCTTGTTGACGCTTTGCAATGAGACTTTTCATATTCAGGGAGACCAGGATCGCGCCGTTCTTGAAAGCATCACCCTCCGAACCCGCAACGAAGTTAACATCGCCTGGCATTTGTGCTGTGAAGTTGACGATTTTCTCTGGAACGACACTTCCACCCAAACGCACAATAGCTGCTAGGCTATTGCTGGATACCGTGTAGATCTCAGCTTGATCAATTTTCCCTGCAGGTTCGGATGCTAAGGCGCTGGATAGAAAAATAATGCCTGTACAGGCAATTGAGGTTAAAAAAAGTTTCATATGACGACGCCTTGTTATCTAGGGGCTTTAATGTTTTATTATTTATCAGTAATTATAGAGTCTACTGGCAGAATTTCACCTATTAGTGCTTGTTGGATTGCTCAAGGCGTAGAAAAAGCGTGTTTTACGCTGCCTTTAACAGGGCGAGATAAGAAGGTTTTCATGAGTAACTTCAATGAAAAGGGCTCCACTCTATTCCAAGGCAAAAGTGAGACTAACCGAGCCATTGTGCAATAGCCGAAGATAACCTGAGCCCAAGTACCAATACAGGGTATCCAAAATAGTATTTGCATTGGTGCAGGCAAGGAAATAATGAGTAATAGGAGATAGCCTATTCGAACCTGTACTGGAAAACTGGTGATGTTACGCTCATTAAATAGGAAATGAATCAACTGTATTATCGTCAGGCCGATGGCGAGAACAAAACCCGTGGGCTCACCTAAAATACCTAGAGTCAGCAATATCACGGTTACTAACCAATATCGCCAGCCAAGATCATTATAATCAATCATAAACATTACATTACTCCACTAAATTGTTACTAAAACGTGTATTCATTTTTAAAAAATGGGCTTCACTGAATAGCCACTGATCGCCACGCACATTTCCAAACCTCTTCTAATTTATCCATTAATGAATAGTTCAAGACACCATCCAAGCGTAAATAAATCATACGCAGTGCGCCCCCGTAAAGTGATGACGCGGCAATGAGATCATCCATTGGATAAAATTCACCTTTGTCGACTCCTAAAACAACAAATTCACGCATTTTTTGAAAAGGTTTGGATGAGCAGATAGGACGCTTGCCCGGCAAAAATTCTTTATGTTTTGCATACAGGATAAATTCCATCACCTCAGGCTCTGTTTCTGTGAGATGAAACAATAACTCTATGACTGCACGGCAACGTAGTTTTGATGTTGGATGCTTTTGTTCAATCTCATCCAGTGAACTATTCATCCGTTCTAACAAGTTTTCATACAAAGCGCTGGCAATGCCTTCTTTGTCTTTGAAGTGATGATAAATTGAGCCTGTGCTACAACCAGAAGAGTGAACAATATCAGGTATTGAGGTGTTGAAATATCCCTGTTTTGTAAATAAATGCAAGGCTGTATGAATGACTTGATCATAGACTGTATTATGGGCTTGATTTGTTTTCTTAGCGGATTTATGCATAAGAATAATATAAAACGAACGTTCATTCTAGTCAATGTTTTTTAAAAGATTGTTTGTTGTTGAAGCCTTTACTAAAGCACAAATCAGAGCGTCCTTCAATCCGTCAGCTCAGGACCTGCGCCCTTTATTTTCCACCCTAAATCATCTTTCAAATTGACTGAGTTTCTTTATGGCCAACAAACAGGTAGAAAAACTCAATTCATCTCATATCATGTTCTGGATGACTTTGATTGTGGTGTGACTGATTTAAATCAGTTCCTGATTAAATATGCCTTACAAAACCAAAGCGCTAATAGTGCCAACACCTATGTCGCTTGTGAGAATGGTTAAGTGATTGGATTTTATACTTTAGTGGTTGGTTCACTGTTACATGCCGCTGATATTACTGGAATGTGCGCTTTATTAGTTCATGCAAAAGATGATGTTGCCAGATAGTGGTATCAACAATTTAATTTTGATGAAAGCCTAACTGATCCATTACACCTTTATTTGCTACTTAAAGAGGTTAAAAATCTTCTTTGATATAATATTTCATCATAATAGTGTTATTATTATTCATGAGCTATTTTATCTTGACGCAGCAATTTTGATGTCTGTTCATGTTGCGTTTAATTGTAAGGAGAAGCTGCCATGAAACTTATAAATATTAATAAAACACTCATTATTTTTTATATTGGGATTGCATCAATCAGTGTTTTTTCAAGTCGTTTTGTGCTGGCCACAATTGTTGACTCTGCTTCTCTATCCTCTACAGGTGCAATAACTTTAGAGTCACAGAATTTTATATTAAAATCCAAAAAGGATATTCCCCGTGCTCTGTGGTTGGCTAAAAGTGCCCTGAAGGCCGGACAGTTTGAAAATGTCATAACAATCACAAAACAGATCATTGACAAAGAGGCCGAGAATATAGAAGCACTGGCTTTTATGACTGTGGCATATTATGCTCTGAATGATGAAACACATTATCTGCAGGGTGTTAAGCAACTAAATCTGCTGGCTCCTGAATCAGCCACTTTACATCTTGCATTGGCTACTCTATATCAGCAACAAGGGCACATAGATAAAGCGTCCAATCTGTATAAAAAAATTCTGCAAAAAAGAGCATTGGATGATCAGTCTTTTCTCAATGCTAGTTTTGCACTCTGTCAGATAGACTTAAATAACAAAGCCTATGAACAGGTTATACAGCGTGCCACTATTATTATCCAGGCCTATCCTCCTTTGCCTCAGGGATATAAATTTTTGGCCATAGCATATAATCAGCAGGCTAAGCCTGAACAATCGTTAAAAACCTATAAGAGATTGTTGGAAGTTAATCCCAATATCCCCCTTCCATATCAGGAACTGGCTCTATTATATGTCGATCAATTTAAGGACTTGGAACAAGCGATACAGTATGCCAAACTTGCAGTACAAAAATTCCCTAAGGATCCTAAAAGCCACGATGTCCTAGGCTGGGTTTATTATAACCAACAAAAATTTACTGCAGCATTGCGGCACTTCAGCAAAGCGATACAGCAAAACGCCAGTATGCCTGATTATTTCTATCATACGGGGCTGGCAAATCAGAAAATGGGTAATAATAGTGATGCACAATCAGCATTTCAGCATTCTCTTCTACTATCCAAAGGAAAAGCATCACCTGCCTTTGTTAATGAACTTAAAAAGCGAATTCAGCAAACCAGATAAATAAAAAAGGTCTCCTGAACTTATCAGGAGACCTTTTCCCTTTCTTTATTGGTGATGAGCACCTGTTTTACCAGAGCCCCCATGTATGCCAGAACTTAGTGCTTAAACTTTCTTCTGCGAATAGCCACCATACCAAGCAAGCCACTACCCAGTAGCAATAGAGTGGCAGGTTCTGGGATGGTATTATCTGTATACTGGCCAATATCGCCACCACCAACTTCATAAATTGCGCTACCGCTACCGGCCCAAAAATGACCCAGAGCACCGAAACCCATACCTTCTACTGCTTTAGCCGCGCCTCCAAGTTCTTCGGTGTAATCGAAAATATTCCATTGTGTCCAACCTGTTTCCGTTGCAAGTGTTTCGGGGTTGTCACCAAAGCCCCAACGCATCATGTAGTTAGAGGTCATATCAGAGAGCCAGATATTGCCATTGACCCATTCCAGACCATCAAGATGGCTACCACCGAGAGTGGGGATAGAATTGAATTCGAAATTCCAGTTACTGCCATCAATGGAACTATAAACGCTTTGATTTTCACCTCCAGCCCACCATTTTCCACCGCCATAAGACAGGAAGCTGAGAGGAGAACCCCAATCAGCGCTGGCGTAGGGAAGACCGCTTGAGTAGATCTTAGAAGCAGATGACACATAGGAGCCAGTTGTTTTATTAAAGGCATAAATGCTTTCATTTGAGGCGCCGGTATAAATATAATTTGCATCTACCCACATCTCACCCACACTTGCCGCCCTCAAACGACTGGGTGCGCCACTCAGGTTGTATGACTGGGAATTGCTAAAGAGGCGTGTCTGATAATTTGGATTTGCAGTGATACCATCAGCAAGATAACGAGGTTCATCTTTCTTACTCATATCTGCAACAGCGACATCGATTGAGTAAACAGAAGTTCCACCACCATAATAAATTGTATTGCCATACGATGCGACATCATATTCACTGCCTGACCCTTCATAGACGGAGAATTCATAAAAATTATTTGCTAACACGCTACTGGGGAAACTCGTAACACAAACTAATGTAATGCCAGGCAATAGCCGAAATTTTGAATGTTTGTTTTTCATAATAGTTACTCCTCATTTATTTACCGCAAGTAAACTTATAAATTATAAGTAATTAAGATCTTGCATAATCTGTGCAAAATTTTTTTTCAGATCATTAATTGGCTGGTAAATATTGACAGAATCATCCTCATTATGTGTTTAATGCTAGAGCTGTTGACACGATTTCATTATTTTATGCGTAAAAACATAATCTTATGCTGATATAAAAGTAGAGCTTGTATCTTTGTTACACAAAAAATATCTACAACTTTATTGATTCATATCAATAACTAACTTTCTTGGATCACAGTAATTTTTATTTATTTATTTAAATTAGGGGGGCAGGGCAAAAAGTGTAAATTATCTTGACACTTTGTACTGACAAAGTCATATCAAAATTGACTTTAATGTTTGTAGTACTGTATATGCTATATAAATCCTGTAAATATGAGTCTCCACCATAATATCAAGGTGTAAATCAGGTTTGATCTGTGCCAAATTAGGTTTAGAAAATAATTTGTGTATAAAAACCTGACACTTTAAAGGAAATTCGGGACAGCTCAATCCCGCTTTACAGTTTTCTGAGCTAAGCAATTAAAAAAGGGAAGTCATCAAGCCAGTATTCTGAGATAATATTGTTACCACACAAACTATCCAGCAGCATGACCCATGACAGGACTGCGCAACACTGATTTAACGACTTTCCAGAAAATAGAGTTTAGCGCAAAGGTCTTAGCAAACCAAGGATTACATGGTGCAAAGACTCGTCTGAGTCAAGAGTATGAGATTTCTCGCCCCACTCTCTATCCTGACACATGGGGTACAGGAAGATACAGCAGAAATTTTATTTCAGCATTTTAGTCAAACACCGGAGCAACTAAAAGCCCGTACAGTAATAGTTGATCAAGAACAGCTAGAGTGTACTCATAGGCTGGATCTTAAGGAATTATGAATTTTTAACATCATAAATTTACGCTCCATATAGAGGGTTTAGCCCCAGTTTTGATCGCCCAGATTTTTTATCTCGCTTTATACTATCACGCCGAGTATTGTTTTTTAAAAATAGAATCGCTTTTTCAAGAGCCATTCTGATTTTATCGGGGTCATGTATTATTGAATTCATAATATCACCCATAAAGTAACAAGCAGATTTAGCCACTTTGTGTGTTGAAATGGCAACGCCTGTCGCCTTTTGAGCAACATGGGCAATAAACCTTTTAAAATGGCCGCACATAAGGAAGCCCAAATCAGCCCCTCAACAATGGCTTCTTTTTCAGTGACAAATGTCCTCAGATTGGCAAATGATTTCCATTCTTTAAACATCAACTCAATTTGCCAGCGAAGTCGGTACGCTTCAATAATATGTTCTGGTGAAAATGTATCTCGTGGCAAATTTGTCGTTAAATATTGAAAGTAATTGGCACTGGGGTTCCAACTAACAATCATTCGGCAATTAATTATTTTATCTTTTTCTTCCCATTGAATATCCATATCAATTACATCAGTTTTAGATAATTTTTTCTTTTATGTCTTTGAGCTTTTTATTTGAAAATTTCTTAAGCTGTTTATCATCGATCAGTACTTTTTTAACATTAGGGTTTATTGCTGAAGTCGCTTTAATGATGCAATAAACACTGCTTTGTTGTAATACACGATACATGTAATCCTTTTTAAAATAGCCTCTGTCTCCCATAATTAAAGTGTCTTCTAATTGCTCAGGCTTTGGTAAATATTGGGCTTCAGCATTTGTGTCGGGAGTTAATATAATCGTCTCAGGTGTTTCTGAATATAAATCCAATGCAACATGCAACTCAACTGCCGCTGGGTTATAGTGGCTGAAACGACCAGGAAGCTTGTCTTTTAATTTGGGATTAACAGCAAAAGAAGAACCATCCTGTAATAGGATTTTCTTAAATATTTCAAATGGACTACCTTTGTTAAATGCCAGTGATTGATAGGCAAACTCATTGAGTAAATGTTCTAACATATGACGCATAAAAACAGGGAATTGCTTCTTTCGTAGTTGGTTATGAAATGGCTTATAAGCAATATTGATCCCAAACAGATTATTAAATCCTCGATGAAGATCTGCTATTGTTTTTATCTCATGTTGTGAAAGAACCGTTATAAAAGCCATGCCCAATCGGTAAGGTGTTATTTGCCTACAGCGTGATGCCAGTTTTAAGGATTTCCCCAAATCATTTAATGTCTTTTCTGAAAAAAACTTTTTGCATTTATTTCCAAGTTGTTTAATATAGATTTTGTTCATTTGATCAGTTCGCTATAAGTATTGGTCTACTTGATCTGATCATTTGAACGCCTAATAGTTCAACTTAAATGCTTAAATATCTGTTTTTTTACTCTTTTTTATATTTGGCTCTTCTCCGCTTTGATGAGTGAAGAAAGATGCTAATATTCAAGAAACCTGTTGAAATATAAAGCTTCTGAAGGTTTTATAAGCAATAGGTAATATGAGTATCAACATCTCACCCACCATTTTGGGACTGACTGGCCAAAGAGTCAATGAAATAACGTTAAATAAACACCATGAGACAGTTCATATAATCTGTCAAAGAGACAAGCGAAGGAAGGTAATTGATCCCTTAACCGGTCAGCAAGGGACGATAAATCGATACATAAAAAGACAAGTACGTGATGTGCCATTTATGGGCTATCCATGCTATCTGGAAATTGAGTTAGCTCAGGTTTGTATCAGTAAAAATGAACGCCGAATAGAGCGATGTGACTTTGTTGATAAAGGCTGTCGTTTTACACAACGATTTTGTCATATGATTAGTGGTCTTTGTCGTCATATCAGCATTCAGGCTGTTTCCAGGCATCTCAATATACGTTGGGAAACCGTTAAGAATATTGACAAAGCTTATCTTGAAAAAACATTGCCTGCATTAGAGCCCGAAAAATTAAAGGACTTAAAATATATCGGTGTTGATGAAGTGGCCAGAGCAAAAGGCCATGATTATATGACGGTCATTTATGATATGGTTGAAGGACATTTAATCGGGGTAGAAACAGGTCGAACTTCAGATGTATTTACAAAGTTTTTAAAACGAATACCGAAGGAAACCACTGAAAAAATAGAGGCGGTGGCCATGGACATGGGGCCCGCGTATCAAAAAATCAGTGAGAGAAATATTGCCCAATGCAGATATTGTTTTTGATCGATTTCATGTCATGAAGAATTTCTCTAACGTGATAAAAAATCAACGTAGGATTGAATTCAGACGAGCCAGCAAGCCTGGAAAAGATTTACTCAAGGGATGCTATTACTTGCTACTAAAAAATGAAGACAAGCTCACTGAGAAACAATCTGACCGATTGAATAACCTGTTATCAGAAAATCAGAATTTAAATATTTTATATCTGATGAAAGAACAGTTACAAGCACTGTGGAATAACAATGACGTGACTGAAATGAAAGATGAATTAGAGCAATGGTGTGTCATGGCTGATCAAAGCAATATGAGCTACTTAAAAACATTTGCTCGCTCAATGAGAAAGAATAAAGATGGTATTTGCAACTATGCAAAACATCAGCTGACATCCGCTAGAATTGAAGCAGGTAATGTCAGTATTGGCTTAATAAGAAAAAGGGCCAGAGGGATTCGGGATACCGAATATTTTAAACTTAAAATCAGGCAAACCTCCATTCCTGATGAGCAGAGTATGTTCTATTTTGGGTAAACCCTCACTCATCAAAGCGGAGAAGAGCCTATATTTTTAAAATAATACCTTATAAATCAATAGCTTTAAAGATCCAGCCTATGAGAGTGTACTATCATTGCATTGTCGATTATGACTCCTGGTAGTATCCGTGCCATAGAAGATCTCATCCCCATCATTTACCCAGGTGTCACTCGCTCCTTTGGGAGTATTCAGTCCTTGCTTATTGAAGCACAGGATAAGGCAAGACAATTTAATCACACGGTTGATTTCTCATCAATAAAAGTCGCCGCCTTAGATGAAATGTACAGTCAAAGCTCGCCTGTTTTAGCGGGTGTTGATTTAGACAGTGGTTTCTTACATTCACTTGAATTATGCGAAAGTCTCTCCACAGAAGATTGGGCAGCGGTACTACAATAAGCCAAATCACAAGGGCTGAATTTAGAGATTGCGGTGAAAGATGCAGCACCTGGAATTGCTTGTGGCGTCAAACAAGTTTTTCCAGATGCCCAACAAAGAGATGATTGTTTCCATGTTTTATACGATATGAATAAAGTGAGACGAAAAATAAAAAGTCATGCCTATCATGCCATAGAAAATGAATACAGTTTACAAAAGAAATTGGCCACTTACATTGAAAATAGGGTGACTGGCATTGCTTATGCAGCCCATGCATTAGACGTTGAACTGGCTGTATTAACGCCACAATACTCTAGAATTCAGGTCAGTCGAAGTTGTTTGTTGTTACGCCTGCTTGACGAACTGAAAAAGCAGAAAAGCATTCGACCCTATCAAAAAAAATATCAATTCTTTCAGGCACTTTTTTATAATCTGCAGCAAGCGTTGGGCGAAAAGCTGGATGAGGTACAATCTAAAAACACGCAGGCAGGGACGTTACAAAGGCACTTCTGCTCATGAATGTATTTCTGGCCAAAAAGTGGATGACTGGCTGCCCACCATTGGGCGTCTTGCACTAAACAAAAAAATCATCTCTCAATGCTGTTTTTTCAGAATTTAAATATTCTGTGGCTAAAGTGTGTCTATATGTAAAGCAAAAGGCTTAGATTTGATCTGTCCCGAATAAAATTCTGATGTTGACTTTGTTCCTGACCACTTCTGACGAAGAAGAGTGCTTTTTTCTTGGCTTAAGCACTCAGGTTAAAATTTTTTTAATTTAATTATTTTATAAAGCGGGTGTTGTTTTTTTTTAAATACAAACTATATTGAGAGTAATAAATTATTATTATTCAGAGTGCTATGGGGTACTACATTGATATGAGTAACTATTTATTTTTTTTTCAAATAAACAATGTTATCAAAAATGGGTTGATTTACCTCTTTTTTAGTCAGTTATTCTTCTGTTATTCTGCGTTTTCTCAGGATGATTTAACACAGCCCCGTATTATTGTTTTACCACAAACTGATGCACTTTCTTCTTATGGTGAATGTTATCCTGGAGAGAGTGATAAACCGACAATACTTATTTTGCACGGATTTATGCTGACTCATAATTTTCAGACCGTCAAACGACTTGCCGAATCATTGCATGATTCCGGTTATAACGTATTAACGCCAACATTAACGCTGGGAATCAACAAACGTAAGCAAAGTATGTCCTGCGAAGCAATTCATACTCATTCACTCCTTGATGATATGAAAGAAATTGAACAGTGGGTACAATGGTTAACAAAAAAAAGCTTAGCAACAAAAGCTGAAAAAAAAATCATAATGATAGGTCATAGCGCAGGCTCTTCACAAATCATTTCTTATATCCATCATTATCCTCAAACACCGGTCAAATATCTTATTTTTCTGTCGATGCCAAATTTCGGAGACAGCCCTAATTCGTTTGAAAGAAAACAAGATCTGGAGTTGGCTGAAAGCGCAAAAAATGATAATGAAATGAAAGTGTTTTCTTTATCATATTGTAGAAAATATGTGACGACGGCTAAAAACTTTATATCATATTATAATTTGTCAAAAAAGAATTTATTTAAATATCTTGAGCAATCGCCTATTGATAAAACCCTTGTTCTGGGTAGTGAAGATACTCGAGTGGATAAGGAATGGAATAAAAATCTAAGCTCTACAGGTATGAATGTTATTATAATTCCAGGGGCAAATCATTTTTTTGATTCTGAACATGAATTTAATCTGTTCGATGTGGTTGAAAACATTCTAATGGAGCTTAAATAACCGAATCATGATGATAAAGCGTCTATCCATAAAACATTATGCCTTGGGATTTATTCTTTTATATATCATTGTTTTTATCAGCAGCAGTTATTATGCGTATCATTATATCAATATCATTAATGAGCGATTAGTCAGTGCCAATAAAGATCGAGGAGAAACTGAATTAATCACGGCTTATCAGGCACTAATCCAACAACATCAGAATATCAGCAATAAATTTGCTTTGTGGGAGGAAGTGCATCAACAATTAGACAATACTGCCTTTTATTCTTACTGGCATTCTCATCGTTTATATAGTTCACATCGTTTGCCTAATTATTTTAAAGAGGTTGCGCTCTATAATAAACAGGGTAATATTTTGGCAAAACTCATAACAACCACATTGCCTGAAAAAATTACTAGCAATAATTTATCCCCCTATTTTATTATTGAAAAAAACACGGCTTATCTTATACTGACTACTGCTATAATTGAGCAGGGTGATGAAAAAATAATTCGCGGTTATCTCATGACTAAAAGCCAAGTCATAAGTTCATTATTAAGCATAAAACAATTTAATTTTATTGAATCAGAATCGATTAAAGAAGCAGTCAATGAAAAAAGCAGATTCCCAGTTGATCAGCTCATTGAATATTTGCATTATCAGCTTAAAAACAATGACAATATTCATATTTATTCAAATATACTGAAAGAAGCGATTTTTCGCAATGCAATGGTACTCATTGTCTTTGCTCTTTTATTTTATTATTTAATCAGCTTTTTTCTCTCCCGTCCCTTACTTAAAATCGCCACTTATATCGATAAGCTTAACAAACGCTCAGAGAGTAATAAAATATTGGACTCTGATGATCAATTCCATATTGATGAACTGGAAAAAGTGCGTCATTCTCTTGTCCAGTATCAGCGTAAATTAAAGAAAGTTTATCTGAACCTGGATGTAAAAAACAAAGAACTCTGGGATATGGCACATCATGATGCCCTGACAGGTATTTATAATCGGAGGGCATTTGACGAACACTGGAAGCATGTAAAAGATGTGTTTTTCGATAATAGGCATAAAATCGCATTACTTTTATTTGATATAAATCACTTTAAAAGCATTAATGATTCTTATGGTCACCTGGTTGGCGATAAGGTGCTTAAAGCCATAGCCATAGCTATAGAAAAATCACTTAGAAAAGGAGAAAAACTTTATCGTATCGGTGGTGATGAATTTGTCTCTATTATACAAATTGAAAAAATAGATGAAGCACTTTATGTTGCTGAACGATGCAATAATAATATTAAAAATATTGCTTTTAATGACTTCAAAATAAGTGAACCGGTGAATGTCAGTATTGGCATTGCGCATAATGTCGGGCTTGAACAAAACAATATTAATGACTTGCTCTGGCAGGCTGATATCGCTGTTTATGAGGCTAAAAAACCAGGACAATCACATATTATTTTTTACTCAAAAAAGATTGAAAATATTTCTAATAGCATTTTTTCAAGCAAAATTAACACACTGGTTTATGATACAATTGAGTCGGGAAAAGGCATTACTATGTTTTATCAGCCCATTATTAATTTAACAGATAATTCGGTCGCTTATTATGAAACTTTATTGAGGATAAAAAAAGAGGATGAATTTATTTCACCACAACATATTTTTCAATTAGTTGAAGCACGGAAACTAGAATGTGAGCTGGATATTGTTATTTTTAAATCAATAGAACATGATCTGAAAATGGGTGTTATTAGTGAAAAAACAGGGGGTTCAATTAATGTTTCTGGGCCTTCTATTGTCAGCAATAAAATTATAGAAAAGCTCTCTCAGTTTACTCCTTATTTAGCTCGGTATAAAATTATTCTGGAAATTACTGAAACCTCATTAATTACCAATATCAATCAGGCCAGTGATAATATCTCCCAACTAAAAAAACTGGGCTTTATGATTGCTCTGGATGACTTTGGTAGTGGTTATTCATCCCTGAGTTATTTATCATCCATGCCGGTTGATATTGTTAAATTTGATATCTCTTTAATTCAACAAGTAAGCAATAAAAAACAATACACTTTGATTAATTACCTAGCCAACATGATTAATGAGATCGGTTATAAATTGGTAGCAGAAGGCATTGAGACTGAAGCAACCAGCAAGATTATAAAAACCATGAAATTTCATTATGCTCAAGGCTTTTTATATGGCAAGCCTTCGAATAAACCTAAAAAAATTAATTGAATCAATTATGAGTGACGGATGTGTAGTCACCCTATGATAAATTCAATTATAATGCAGTAACCCAAACTTGACATCCTCAATCACCCAAATACAATACATTCCCTATGAAAAAACAGATAACTTTTCTTTTTATGATATTACTCTCACCCATCATCCTGGCTCAGGAAGAGGAGTTGCCTACACAATGTATTAATCGCTTACAGACTCAGGCAAAAGCTGCTGGACTGCCTGCATCTTTAATTATGGACATTATTCCTAGGCTTAAAGTGCTCCCTAAGGTCATTAAGTCTGATCAGTCACAACCGGAGTTTACCCAGACTTTTTCTGATTATCTGAGCAAACGTGTCACCAATACCCGTATTAAACAAGGCACAAAATTATTAAAAAAGCATAATAAGTTTCTAAATGCACTTTATCGTCAATATGGCGTACCGGGTCGCTATCTGGTTGCATTCTGGGGGCTGGAAACTAATTTTGGTTCTTATATGGGTAAAATGTCGACGCTGAATTCTCTGGCAACACTTGCCTGTGATAAACGTCGCTCAGAATTCTTTACAGCCGAGTTTATACAAGCATTAAAATTAATTGAACGTGAATCATTGGTGCCTGAGAAGATGCAAGGTTCATGGGCAGGTGCTATGGGGCATACTCAATTTATGCCATCGACTTATTATAAATATGCAGTGGACGGTGATGGAGACGGTAAGATAAACCTCTGGTTCAGTGAAAAAGATGCACTGGCCAGTAGTGCCAACTATCTTCATCAATTGGGTTGGAAGTCAGGTGAACGTTGGGGGCGTGAAATTAGTCTGCCAAAAGGCTTTCCCTATGAAAAAACGGGTCTAAGGAAGGCGCGGCCATTAAAAGAGTGGAGAGCGTTGGGTGCAATAAATATCAATGGGGTTCTGGTGCCTGCGCTGGATATAGAGTCATCTATTCTGGTGCCTTCGGGTCACAGGGGACCTATTTTTGTTGCCTATAATAATTTTTCTATCATTATGCGTTGGAATAATAGTAAATCGTATGCACTTGCTGTTGGCTTGCTTGCAGATAGAATTATTGGTCAGGGGCCATTAAGCCGGTCATCAAATGATCAAAAACCGCTCAGTACTAAAACAGTTTATTCACTACAGAAAAAGCTCAATAGAGCTGGTTTTGATGCAGGTAAGCCTGATGGCGTTATAGGCTCAAATACCCAGCAGGCTATTCAGGCATTTCAGGTTTCAGCCGGCTTGATTGCTGATGGTTATCCAGGCTTTTCAACTCTTTCAAAACTGCCTGATGATGGATAGTATGAGGTAATCCCATCGATGAAAACAATCATAATTCAAGGGAACTATTTTTATACTCAAAATAGGATCTCATATTTTATCCGGTCAAATGTATATAATAAGACATGACATAATATATTTTATAGAGGATCTACTATGAACAATGATACAAATGTTACCTGGCATGAACATAGAGTTTCACGAGAAATGCGTGAAAAGAAAAATAACCACAAGGGTTGTGTTATTTGGTTTACAGGCTTAAGTGGTTCAGGAAAAAGTACTATTGCCAATACACTCGATCATAAGCTTCATCAGGCCGGCATACAGACTGTCGTGCTTGATGGTGATAATGTTCGTCATGGCCTCAATGCTGGCCCAGGCATGCTGGAAGACTCTCATGGAATAGAATTTTCAAAACGTTTTGGACTGGGGTTTTCTGCTATTGACCGAGAAGAAAATATTCGCCGCATAGGCGCAGTGGCTGAAATTTTTACTCAGACGGGTGCCATCGCACTTACTGCCTTCATTAGTCCCTATCGCATTGATCGTGATCGAGTGAGAAATACTTTAAAGAAGGGTGAGTTTATTGAGGTTTTTGTTGATACGCCCATAGAGGTTTGTGAGCATCGTGATCCTAAGGGGCTTTACAAAAAAGCAAGAGCAGGTGAGATAAAAGGCTTTACTGGGATTGATGATCCCTATGAAGCGCCAGTAGCACCTGAAATTATTCTCTTAGCAGCTGAAAAAACACCCGATATGCTTGCGGATGAAATTATTACTTTTTTGAAAAATAAAGATATTATCAGTCTATAGAGGAGCTTGCAAAATCCCATAGCCCCATAGTCCTAGAATAATAGATTATTATACGTCACATCATTAATTAAATTATTTCAATTCATTTTTCTGTATTTTTTGCTAATAAGCAGTGAGTTTAAAATGTCAAAGTAGCAAAATTTCCAATTTATGGATTGAAAAAGTCATTGAATTGCCCAACCTTTTTCCTTATGGGTGAGTGTTGGAATGTGTGAAGATCCATGAAATACTCTCTTTAGCAGGTAAAAAATGAATACAATGAGCTGTAAAAGGCAATGTTTTACCATAAAACACAGGATAGAAAATGATTATCACTATACGAAATTTTTTTTATGTTCTCTTACTTTTATGCGTATCACAGACGAATTTCGCGGAAACTATCTATCAGTGGAGTGATTCTTGGGGGCATATTCAGTATAGTAAAACACCAGTTTCGGGCGCTATGATATCACCAGTTACCGCAGCAGCAGCCGGTCACAGAACAACAGAAACAGGAGGCCATGTTAAAAAAAAATACAGGTGATACAAAATGCTGGCAAACAAGTACGTGACAACAAAACCATTGCACAATTGTTGATGAAACAACGGCTACAGAAAGATAACTATTGTCGCAAACTACGCGATATGCTGGCCGATGTGAGGTCGGTAAATTTACAAAAATATTATTACCCAAGTGGTGGATTATATCCTGACAGGTATCCTTATCAGGGAAATAATTATATGCCATACTATCATTATTCGCAGGCTAAATATAAATTTCTGGAAATGGATCTGTATAGAGAAATGCGAAAAAACTGCCGCTAAACGGATAGACAAGGAAATTGCTAACAACTTGTGACTCTTTTATTGCGTATCCCAAACCAAATTCAATAACTCAATATTATTAAGTTTTTTCCTCACAGGATAATCTGTACACCCTTTGCATCCTGAAATAATATGCCGTGCCTCGTTAATTTCAAAACTGATATTTTCAAGTTCTTTTTTCGAATAGTTGAAACAATGTGTAACATTATAAATACATTAAGAAATTTTTGTGAAACTCAGTTGTTTTATCATAAGCACTCAAATAACCGTTCCTAAACGCTAGGTTCTGATGTGGAGCATTAAATAATGAATGCCCCCTATTAGCCCTCATGGAGCCGACTTTTGGCAGAGCCGCTATTGAGATGGTCGGAGAATGCATTTCTTTGATCTAATTTATAAATAAAGGAAGCATTGATGAAAGAAATTTGGTTGGATTACACTATAACTATCTCAATAATTTTATCAGTTCTTACGTTTACAAAAGTACTATGAACACTCATACTACCTTCCAGCGTACTCTGAAACAATCGGTCAGTTTTATTGGCTTGGGATTACACAGCGGAACAAAATCACGCATCACATTGAAACCCTGTGAAAAATCCACAGGTATATTTTTCAGACGAAAAGATGTTCCTTACCATCAATCAATGATTCCCGCCAGATGGAACAATGTCACCGATACAACTTTATCCACTGTTTTATCAAACCATTATGGTCATTCTGTATCAACAGTCGAGCATTTGATGGCAGCATTACAACTATGTCATATCAATAATGTTGAAATTGAAGTAGATGGTAATGAATTGCCTATTATGGATGGTAGTGCAAAACCCTTCGTAGACACACTATTAAACATTGGTACCCGCTCGATAAAAACGCCTGTAAAAGCAATTTATATACATAAGAAAATAGAAGTTCGAGATGGCGGTCGATTTGCTTTATTATTGCCCGATACTCAACCCAAACTGACTATTTCGATTGATTTTAAGGAAAAGGCCATTGGCACACAAAGCCTTTCAGTCAATACAAATGATAATAGCCTGACTCGAAGTATTGCACCTGCCAGAACATTTGGCTTTCTGGATCAAATTGAAGATTTACAGAGAAAAGGGCTTGCATTGGGGGGCTCTTTAAATAATGCGATTCTAGTGGATAACGATCAGATAGTAAATCGTGAAGGGCTTCGTTTTAAAGATGAATTTGTACGCCATAAGGTGTTAGATGCTATTGGCGATCTTGCCCTGGCTGGCGCTCCAATTATAGGTCATTATCAGGCATTTAAAGGGGGGCATTTACTCAATACACTTCTAATGAATAAGTTGTTCACTGATAAATCTGCCTGGTCTTATGTTTCCATGGCTGAGTTTGATTATTTTCATGGAAAGAATACTCAAACCCAGCATAAATTTCCTGGGTATAAACCGGAACTTAATGCAGTATGGGCCAATTGATAAACAAGTATAATTTTGGCAGCGATCAAATAAGCCAATTTATCTTTACATTTGTCGGATGTGTAACTCAGGTAAGAAAGGATACGCTAAACGCTCTCAACGATATATAATGTCCCTAGTTTATATTTCGAATAACTTATTTTGAGTAACCTATTTTGACTAATGATGTTTCCCGACCTTTTGTCAGGCCCTTCACTAAAGCACAAGTCAGAGACTCGTTTAATAAATCGGCTCAGGGCTATGATGATGTGGCAGTATTGCAGCAAGAAGTTTGTAAGCGCTTACTCGAACGTCTGGATTATATTAAAATTAGTCCAGATGTTATTCTTGATTTGGGGGCGGGTACGGGTCAGGGGAGCTTAGGGCTGGCACAACAATTTCCGGATGCCTCTATTGTGGCAATGGATATGGCGGAGCAAATGCTCTGCACCAGTCGGGATAAATTGCAGCCTAAAGCAGGGCTGGGTAAAAAAGTCAGTGGCTTCTTTAAAGGTAAGTTGAAAGGCAAGTTTAATAGCAAGCCTGATAGCCAAAAATATCACTTTGTGTGTGCTGATGCAGAACAGCTTCCTTTTGCTGATGCCAGTGTGGATTTGATTTTTTCCAGCCTAACCATTCAATGGTGTCATGATTTAGATACACTGTTTAAAGAATTTCGGCGGGTGCTTAAGCCCGGTGGCCTATTAATGTTTACCACTCTGGGTAATGAAACCTTACATGAGCTCAGAAGCAGTTGGGCAGCAGTCAGCCAAAAAATCCATGTGAATGATTTTAGCGATATGCATCATTTGGGTGATGCATTGTATAATGCTCAGGTAGAAAATCCTGTTATGGACAGCGAAGTCATTATACTGAATTACCCTACCGTGAAACAAATTTTGCTAGAACTCAAAGCCATTGGTGCGACCAACCATAACCAAGGCAGAGAAACCGCATTGATGGGAAAATCCCGTTTGCAGGCAATGTATCAGGCCTATGAGCAATTTCATACTGATGCCGGCTATCCGGTCACTTATGAAATACTCTATGGTCATGCGTGGAATCCTGCAAGACCCATGCAAAGCACTCAAACTTATGATGGTGAACAACAGACTGCCATTTCTCTATCTCAACTGAAAAGCACTTTAAGTCATTCGAACAAGCCAAGTGCAAATAATTAGCTATGAAAGCCTATTTTATTACTGCAACGGATACCGATGCTGGAAAAACCTTTGTGTCAGCAGGACTTTTACATAGCTGGTCAAAGCAAGGTTTCAAAACATTGGGCTTTAAGCCCATTGCCAGCGGTTGTCAGATGACTCACAGCTCAGCAGGTGGTGAGGAAGGAAATGGTCTGAGAAACGAAGATGCTCTGGCCTTAATCGATGCTGCAAACGTGTCACTGCCTTATAAGACGATTAATCCCTATAGTTTTGAACCAGCCATCGCGCCTCATATTGCTGCGCAGCAAGCAGATACCGTAATCGACTTAGAATCAATTGTTGCAACAATCAGACCCTATCAGTCACAGGTAGATTATCTTATCGTTGAAGGCGTGGGAGGCTGGCAAGTGCCTTTAAATGAGCAACAAAACGTATCTGATCTGGCAAAAATGCTTAATTTTCCAGTTATTTTAGTGGTGAATCTGAAATTGGGCTGTATTAATCATGCTTTACTCACAGCACAGGCTATTGAACGACAAGGCTTGCAACTGGCCGGCTGGATTATCAATCATGCAACTAATGACAAGCCAATGTCACATCAGGCAGAAAATGTCCAAAGTCTACAAGCGCGTATTCATGCTCCTTTGCTGGGAGAACTGCCTTATATTTCCGGTTCGGTGCAAGCACAGCAAGAGAAATTTGCTGATTTTATTGATCTGGAAAAGTGCATTTAAATAATAATTTCATTATAATCATTTTCTAATTTACCCATTATCTTCTTCGGAGCGCCTGTGTTTAAGCCAATTACTTTAATTGTTGTTGCCATTATCTTTGCTTCAGTCTATTGGCTTTATGGCCATATGATGACACCCCAACACGGTAGCTCAGTAAGAGTAATGAACCTTCCTTGGCAAATTACCGTGACAGATGAGCAAAGCCTGCATGTGTTTGATCTGGATATTGGTCGCTCTACATTAGACGATGGCGTTAAGGTGCTAAAAAGTGAATACCACCTCGCCTGGTTTGAGAGTCAGGATGGCACCTTGAGTCTTGAAGCTTATTTTTTTCGTGTCAGTATGTCCGGGCTTCGAGCAAAGGTGATTCTGGAATTGGATTCAACGGGATTGGAAAAAGAGTATTTATTGCAACATTCCGGCAAGCCTGAGGTGCAAACCTCACGTACCATTAAATATCCGCTAGATGACTTAGCACAAACCTTAAAAGACCGCGTTATTCGTTCATTGACTTATGTGCCGCTGACTAATCTCGAACCAGCGTTGTTAAAAAGTCGTTTTGGTGAGCCAGAAGAACGTATTGTGGTGAATGATAATAGTGAATATTGGTTATACCCGAAAAAAGGACTGCTTATTACTGTCAGCAAAAAAAGCAAAAAAGTGCTGCAATATATTCCTGTGGGTGAATTTGAGCGTTTGAAGCAAAGTATTGTGGCGACTGTTAGCCATGCGCAACAGGAAAAAACAGCCGAATAAACGCTTGCACCGAAACCCAGTTCAACAAAAACTACAATGTTTTGCCTACTATTTGGCGCTAACTTATTAGTATTAAATTGATCTAGGTCAATGCCTTTTCATCGTGCCTATGAAACTCGCCCTCCGAGTAAATCCTTAGCTAACCCAGTTCACAAAAAAACAAATAAAATTAAAAAAAATTGAACTTTTCTTGATATTAAAAATTTACCTTTAGAAACCTATGGTTAATTGTTGTAAAAAGGGTAAATATTTAAAAAAGTGTGGCATTTGACACTAAAATACATTAGAAAACATTGATACTTGCTTATAAAAGAGGCAAAATAGCAGCACATAAATCCCTCGATGCTGGAAATTTATCGTTTGCAAAATCGATAGAAGAAAACGTGGGTAAACTATGTAATTTTTTTGATTACTCATCTGAGTAGTCTGTTGTTAAAAATATTGTTAAATAATTGTGGAGAACACTATGGAAGAAGCTGCAGCGGAGCAGAAGTATAACTTCGACGTTGTTCGCTGGTTTGCCGTAATGACTGCCGTCTACCTTGTAGTTGGCGCATTAGTTGGGGTGTATATTGCCTCAGAATTGGCTTGGCCGGTGCTTAACTTTGACAGTCCTTATCTATCCTTTGGTCGTTTACGACCATTGCATACTAATGCAGTGATTTTTGCCTATGGCGGCTGTATCCTGATGGCGACTGCCTTCTATACAGTACAGCGTACCTGTGGCGTGAAACTGTGGAGCAATAAAATGGCATGGTTCACCTTTGTTGGTTGGAACTTGGTCATCGTATCGGCTGTCATCACTCTTCCTTTAGGTCTGACTCAGGCTAAAGAATATGCAGAACTTGAATGGCCAATTGATTTAGCCATTGCTGTGGTCTGGCTTTCTTTCATGATTAACTTCATGATGACCATTGCCACCCGTAAGAGCTCACATATTTATGTCTCAAACTGGTTCTTCATGGGTATGATGATTATGATTACCATACTGCACGTGGTAAACAGCGCAGCGATTCCAGTGAGCATGTTCAAATCTTATTCTGCATACTCCGGTGTTCAAGATGCCATGATTCAATGGTGGTGGGGACATAATGCAGTTGGTTTTTATCTAACCGCTGGCTTCCTGGGCATCATGTACTATTTCGTACCCAAACAGGCTAATCGTCCTGTCTTCTCTTATCGTTTATCTGTTATTCACTTCTGGGCATTAATGTTTGGTTATGTTTGGTTAGGTGCTCACCACCTACAATACACAGCATTACCTGACTGGACTGGTTCTTTAGGTGCGGCAGTTTCTATCGCCATGATCATTCCTTCATGGGGTGGTGCAGTTAACGGTATGATGACTTTATCCGGTGCCTGGGACAAGTTACGTAACGATTACGTATTACGTTTCTTAATTATGTCTTTAGCATTCTACGCAATGTCTACTTTTGAAGGTCCAATTATGTCAATCAAGACAGTGAATGCATTGTCTCATTACACTGACTGGACAATTGGTCACGTACATTCCGGTGCTTTAGGCTGGGTTGCTATGGTCGGTATTGGTGCTTTATATCACATGGTGCCTAAAATATTCCACACCCCTATCTACAATGAAAAACTAATCAATATGCATTTTTGGATGGCGACTATTGGTACAGTAATTTATGTTGTTGCGATGTGGGTATCCGGTATCATGCAAGGCCTAATGTGGCGTGCTTATGACGACTACGGAACTTTAGCATACACCTTTGCAGAAAGTGTGGAAGCAATGCATCCTTATTACGCAATGCGTGCAATTGGCGGCGGTATCTTCCTGCTAGGTGCAATTGTTATGCTGTATAACATCATTATGACTGTCCTGAAGGCGCAACGCGAAGGTTCAGTTAAGGCGGCACAAACTGCTGCTGTAGCGGCGTAAGGAGGAGTTACTATGTCGAATACAGAAGTATCGAAAAATAATACATCAGAGCAGAAACCAACGGGTTTGCAGGACAGAGCAGAACGTAATGTCTGGCTCTTCGCACTTTTAACATTCCTGACCGTTTCAGTGGCAGGTATTGTGGAAATTTTACCTTTATTCTATCTTGATAGTACATTTCCTGCGAAGAATATTCCAGGTGTGGTCTGGGATAGAGGTGAAGCACCTAATCAAAAATCTCTAGCAGATTGGAAAGAAGGTGACGGTGTTCGTCCTTTAAAGCCACTTGAGCTTGCGGGTCGTGACGTTTATCAACGTGAAGGCTGTTATTTGTGTCACTCACAAATGATTCGTCCTTTCCGTGATGAGAAAGAACGTTATGGTCACTACTCATTGGCTTCAGAGTCTATGTACGATCATCCATTCCAATGGGGTTCAAAACGTACTGGGCCTGATTTGGCTCGTGTTGGTGGTAAGTATTCAAATGAGTGGCATGTTGCTCACTTGAAAGCACCTCGTTCAATGGTTCCTGAGTCCGTGATGCCAAATTATCCTTGGTTTGAGGAAAATACAGTTGACGGTGAAGAGATTAAAGCACATATGCGCGGTTTAAGAACAGTAGGCGTCCCTTATACTGATGCTGATATTGAAACCGCTTCAGCCATTACAGGTAAAACTGAAATGGATGCAATGGTTGCTTATCTGCAAGTGCTTGGAACTATGATTAAATTCCAGAAAGGGGTAGATTACCGTGAGTAATGACTCTTCTGCTAAGGCAATAGAAGAGAATGCACAAGGGTATTTCTATACTGACTGGAGTGCAATGACATCTCATGACTGGGCTGGAATGATCATTACGGTGGTCACAATGGTTCTCATGGTCATTGCTTACTTCTACGTTTTTCGTCCTAAAAATAAAGACAAATTAGAAGCGCAACGCTTTATGTTGATGGACGACGAACCCAAAAATACGGAGAAAAAATAATGTCGGAACATAATCCTTTTCCAGACGAAGGCAATACCGGACATATTTGGGACGATAATATCCGCGAACTGGCGAACCCAGTTCCCAATTGGTGGATGATGGCATTTTATGCCAGTATCGCATTTGTTATCGGTTATGTTGTTATCTATCCATCAATCCCGCTGGCGACATCTCATACCAAAGGGGTAACAGGTTGGACAGCAATTGGTGAATATAAAGCAGCAATTGCAGAGGTTGAAGCAATACGTAAACCTTTCGAAGATAAAATTGCTGCTAAAACAGCACAAGAAATTTTGGCTGATGAAGAGCTTTCTGCTTATGTAGAAGCGTCAGGTAAAGTTATCTTTGGTGATAATTGTGCGGCTTGTCATGGTAATGGTGGTGCGGGTAACGTTGGTTTCCCTGTACTCGCAGATGATGACTGGTTATATGGTGGTACAATTGGGCAAATCCAGACCACTATTACTAACGGCAGAAAAGGCATGATGCCTGCTCATGCTGCAACCTTGTCAGCTGATGAAATCAGCACTCTGGCAAGCTATGTTGTTGGTTTGAGTGAAGGTAAAGTAGACGAAAAAGGCAAGGCTTTGTTCCAAGGTAAAGCTTGTTTTGCTTGTCATGGTATGGATGCTAAAGGTATGGCCGCTTTAGGTTCTGCTAATTTGACTGATGGTATCTGGCGCTTCAATGAAGCAGATATCCTTGCAAGTGCCACTCGTACCATTACTCATGGTGTGAATGCTGCAGGTGATGATGAAACTAGAAATGCCGAAATGCCTTCTTTTAAAGATAAATTGTCAGAAGCTGATATTAAGAAAATGGCTGTTTATGTTTATAAGTTTGGTGGTGGTAAATAAGTTTCACCCTGCTCCTGATGACTTTATCGCTTAGGAGCAACAGCACTACTCACACTTTGTTTAAGTTCTCATGATATGTGTCAATGGGAGGTTAAAGCAAGAATGCTATAATGAAATTTTACCATCTATTGTGGTGTTTAAAATAAGGTGAGGTGTTTGAAATGAATGATGCTGTACTTATAGGTTCGATTGTTGCTGTATCCATTTGTGTTATTATTTTTGCTTTAATCAGTGTTTATGCATTAAAGAAAATAAATAATGATCACAGTGAAGACTAATGATTGAGCGCCAGAAAAAAGAGAGGCTTAGCCTCTCTTTTTTTTTGCATTTTTTTTAATTTAATTTAATTTAAATTAAATTATTATAGTAAATAACGAATAAACAAACATTAGAACAATATAATTTACTTATGGTGTATAAATTTAAGGTATAATGTCTATAATTAATTTTAGGACTTTTTACGATATATACTCATGATACATGTAGCAACACATAGGTAAGAAAGCATGTCTGAAAAACGAATCCAGGAACAAAGCATTGAAGAGTTATATGCTGAAGCGCAAGAGCATAAAATCAATGTGGGTGATATTAAAATCCATGCCAAGCGTATGGGTGGCAAATTTCGCAATTTAAAGTGGTTATCAAACCTAGTTTGGTTAATATTTTTTATCGGCCCCTACCTACGTCTGGGCGAGCGTCAAGCTGTTCTATTCGATATCCCTAATCGCCAATTCCATATTTTTAGCCTGACCTTATTGCCACAAGATTTGTGGATGCTGTCCTTTGTGTTACTCTTTTTTGCCATCTTATTAGCCGTAGTCACGGCATTGGCTGGTCGTGTCTGGTGTGGTTTTTTCTGCTTTCAAACTGTCTGGACCGATGTTTTTACTTGGATTGAAGACAAACTAGAAGGTGGACCTGCTAAGCGACGTAAGTTAGAAAAAGCTCCCTGGAGTGTATCAAAAATACTCATTCGTGGGCAAAAATATTTTCTCTGGCTGATTATAGCAATACTGACTGGTGTGAGTTTTGTCGCTTGGTTTACTGATGCTTATGAATTATGGGCAGATATACTGACCTTCAATGCCTCATCAACAGCCTATATCACTATTTTGATGTTTATTTTTGGTACTGTTTACTTGGCAGGATTTTTACGTGAACAGACCTGTTTTTGGTTGTGTCCTTATGCGCGTATTCAGGCTGTTATGATTGATGATACCTCTATCGTACCGAGTTATGATGTGTCTCGTGGTGAGAAAAGAGGCCGTTTACTAAAAGGTAAACCGGCAGCAGAAGGTCAGGGTGACTGTGTTGATTGCAACCAATGTGTGGCAGTGTGTCCGACCGGTGTTGATATCCGTGGTGGTCAGCAGGAAGGTTGTATCATGTGCGGCATGTGTATCGATGCCTGTGATGCTGTCATGGAAAAAATCAACAAGCCTAAAGGCTTAATCAAATATGCCTCATGGGATGGCATCATGGGGAAAAAAGAATTACCCTTGTTAAAGCGTCCAAGAGTTTGGCTGTATGGTGCTATAATGTTGGTTTCTATACTCGGTGTGACTATTGGTCTCAGTGGTATGGAAACCTTAGAACTAAAGATCATTCATTCCAGGCAGCCCCTATTTGTATTGCAGTCTGATGGCACTATACAAAATCGTTATACGCTGAAAATTTTGAATAAAATGAATGAAAATCTTAAGGTCTCAATTGCCGTTGATGCTGATAAAGATTATAAGGGGCTGGTCTTAATCGGTGCTGAAAATGAGTTACTTGCGAAACATGGTAATGTCACACCTATGACGGTATTTGTTAAAGTGCCTAAAAAGAATTTAACGGAGACTTCACAAGCGATTACTTTTATCATAGAAGCGAAAGATAAATCAGGTGAAGTACATAAAAGTGAACGAAAGAGTGTCTTTATAGGTCCAAATCGTTAAATACGATTTTGAAAATTTAAATAGGTTAAAAAAGCGTGATTGAAGTTAATTCAAATGAGCAAAGTTTAAACAAAAAAATACCCTGGTATAAAAGCCCCTGGGTTATAGGTTGGTTATTATTAGTGCTAACCGTCATGGCCGTTAATGCCTTTATGATCATGAAATCAATTAATGACTTCCCCGGTTTGGTGGTGGATGATTTTTATGAACGTGGTCAGGATTATGAAGAAAATATTCATAAGAAAATACAAAACAATCAAAAATGGCAGCCAAAGTTTCAAATGGATGTTGCTTACTTAAATAAACCGGTAAATGTTTTCTTTAACCTTAGCGACAAAGAAGGTAAACCTGCACCGGTGGAAAAAGTGACCTTATTTGCCTATCGCCCTTCAAATTCAAAAAAAGATTTCTCAATGGTCATGAAACCATCCGATGAAAAACATACTTACCAGGTGAGCATGACATTTGCCACCAAGGGTTATTGGGATTTATTAGCTAGCGTGATCATTGAGGGAACAGAAGTTAATTACGCCAAAAACATCTACGTTCAAGAATAACATAACGTAATGAACCTGCCTTCGTGAGCCAAGCCGATCAACATTGCGACCACTGTCATTTACCGCTACCTGAGGGTGAAGATATCAGCGCTACCATCAACAATCAAAAAATGCACTTTTGTTGTTATGGTTGTAAAACCGTTTGTGAAACCATATATGGTGCCGGTATGGATGGCTTCTATCAGCGCCTTTCCTATCAGCAGGATATCGATGGCGACATTTTAAAACCCCCTCCAGAAATTAATTCAGAATTAGAAGTCTATGATCTCGATGAAGTGCAAGGTGAATTTGTTGATGCGCTAGGAGACATCCGTGAAATCCATCTGCTGGTTGAAGGTATTCATTGTGCTGCCTGTGTTTGGTTGATAGAACGCAGCCTGGATAATGCCACGGGTGTTATTCAGGGAAATGTTAATTTAAGTGCCAAAAAACTGCATTTAAAATGGGATAACCGAGAAACAAAACTCTCCGCTATCTTACACACACTGGGTCAGATAGGTTATGCCGCAGTGCCCTTTGATCCAGAAGCTGCTGAAGGTCAGATAAAAAAACACAATCGACAACTTTTATTTCGTCTGGGTTTCGCTGGCTTTGCCGCCATGAATCTGATGTGGATATCCATCGCACTTTATACCGGGGCGGATGAAGGACAATTTAAAGAGCTTTTCTATTGGCTGGGTCTTGGCTTGGCTACCCCCACACTTATCTATTCTGGCTATCCCTTTTATCGTGGTGCGATTACGGGCTTGATCAACCGTCACCTGACCATGGACTTACCCATCGCTATTGGTGCCACGATCACCTATTTGTATTCTTGTTATGTGGTTATTATTGGTTCTGAAATTGCTCACGTTTACTTTGATACCGTGGTGAATTTTATTTTTGTTATCCTCACCGGACGTTACTTAGAAGCGATGTCGAAGCGACTAGCGGTACAATCTACTCAACGCTTACTGGACTTGCAGCCGAAAATATCAACCTTGATTATAGGTGATGAAACTAAAATTGTACCTGTGAGAGCCTTACAAAAAGGTGATAAGGTTTTAGTGAAAGCCGGTGAAAAAATTCCTGTCGATGGTGTCATTATCAAAGGTGAAAGTGTCGTTGATGAATCGATGCTGACCGGTGAATTTGTACCCATGGCAAAATTTATCGGCGATAGCGTTTCAGCCGGGACAACAAATAAAGAAGGTGTGCTAACGGTAGAAGTAAGCCGAACATTAAAAAATACCGCCTTGGGAAAAATCATTCACCTTGTCGATGAAGCACAGGCAACCAAAGCACCTATTCAATGTACCGCTGATCGCGTTATTCCTTGGTTTGTGTCCATCACCCTGATTTTAGCAACCGTCACTTTCCTTTTTTGGCTGACAGTCGATTTTGAATTAGCCTTAATGGCCGCCACCTCGGTGCTTATTATTACCTGTCCCTGCGCTTTTGGTTTAGCAACACCGATGGCCATTGCCGTGGCAACCGGTGTCGGTGCTCGCATGGGCGTGTTGGTCAAACACGGTGCAGTATTAGAAATTTTATCGTCCATCAAGCATTTTGTTTTTGATAAAACGGGTACCTTAACGCAAGGAAAAATGCTGGTCAGCACTTTGTTTTATGCCGCTTTAGAACAAGATGAGCAACCGATATTAAGAAAAATTGAACCGGATGAACAATTACTGGAAAGACTCAGCAAGAAAGAAAAGCAACTATTAAGCTTGGCGAGTTATCTGGAAAGTCACTCTGAACACATGATTGCTAAAGCCATTGTGAATTTTGCTCAGTGTTATTCGCTAACACGAAATGAACTCAATAATTCAGCTGAACTTGAACACATTAAAGTGACTTCTGGCTCAGGCATTTCAGCGTCCTATCAAGGAAAAAAGCTAGCCATAGGTTCACTGCTTTGGATACGTCAAATGGCGGGTGATTTGGCTGTTTGGCCACAATTGGAAGCACAGGTACAGGAATATCAATTAAGCGGTAGTACGGTGATTTATGCTTGGCTGGAAAATGAATCTATTTGCGCCTATGTGGTCGAAGATAAAGTACGTGACAATGCTGTCGATATTGTTGCGCAAATGAAAGCACAAAATTTTGCTGTAACCTTGCTCAGCGGTGACAAGCAGGAAGTCGCAGACTACATGGCAAACAAACTCGGAATCGATGAAGTTATCGCCGAAGTGATGCCTGATGAAAAAGACCAAGTCATCCAGCAAAAACAACAGCAGGGGCATTTAATTGCCATGGTGGGTGATGGTATCAATGATGCACCAGCATTAGTGAGAGCAGATGTGGGTATTGCTATGGGCTCTGGTACCGATGTATCAATCGACAGTGCAGATATAATCCTGGTCAATGGCGAATTAGAAAAAATTCCTTTGGCAGCAGAGCTATCACGTGCAACATTAAAAACGATCAAGCAAAATATCGGTATCTCAATTGTTTACAATATCATTATGGTACCTCTGGCAATGGCTGCCATGATCACCCCATTGGTTGCGGCAGTTGCAATGCCTCTGAGTTCATTATTAGTCATCGGCAATGCAGCACGATTGCGTTGGCGTTTTAAAAATAGGTAAAGGGTAAAACAAAGTGGAAGTAATATACGGCTTAATCCCCAGCATGATTATTATTGGCATTGTCTTAGTAGTGATCCTCTTTTGGGCCATTAAATCAGGCCAGTTTGACGATCTTGAGGGTGATGCCCATCGTATCCTGATGGATGAAGATTTGACCCCGATGAAAAAGAAGACTGATAAGCAGCCTACAGAGCAGTCAGAAACGGATAATAAAAAAAATTCTGAGACATAACGAAGCGTGTTTGTTCTATCATTAGCCCAAGTGTCACGGGGATAGCGTATGGGATTATTCTTTATAAGATTGTGCTTATGTGATTATTATTACTGAAAAATAAATTCAAAATGACTATTATTTAAGTATTAATCTAAAATAAATAGTGGAAGAAATGGGTAATACTCTCTGGTTTATTACAATTTTAAAGGAAAAACCATGGCTAGGCTTCTTAATTGGCTTATGCTTTATGGCTGCTATGTTTTTGTCAAAAAATTTGATTGTTTATTTGTATTCACGCAATCAGGAAAAGAAAGAAAAATTAAAGTAGGATAAATTAACAAGCGAAAAGCTGACAAAAATAAAGAAAACAACTATTATGAATTATATATATTGAATCATTAGGCTGAATGATTCTAGATTAAAATCTATGTTAGAATATCATGATTCAATTATCTTTAACTGATATTTTATTTTTTATCGCTCAAATAAGGGTTCACAAGGAGTCTCGTATGAGAAAAATCACGACATTAATTTTAGGTTCATCACTATTAATTGCATCTGTTTCTGTATCAGCGTTTAACTTTGGTAATGGCAACGGTAACGGCGGCAATGGTTGGAATAATGGCTGGGGTGGTAATAATACACCTTGGAACTGGAATAGCGGTAATGGTGGTAATAGCGCACCTTGGAACTCATCGTTTGGCCCATGGAATAATGGCAATAGAGGTGGAAACAACTGGGGTGGTAATAATGCACCTTGGAATTGGGGCAATGGTAATAATGGTTGGGGCAACAATAGCTGGGGTGGTAACAATGCACCTTGGAACTGGGGCAACAACAATAATAATAACTATAATAGACCCTATAATGGTGGCGGTTATGGTAATCCTTACGGCAATCCTTATGGCGCTGGCTATGGTAACCCTTATGGTGCACCACAATACCAACAAGCAGCACCCGTACAAAATGATTTACCCATTGAAGTAGAAGTCAGACAGGTACCTGCCCAATAAGTCATTATTGAGTACTTATTCAGCAGACATAAAAAGGGCGCTTATATCACTATAAGCGCCCTTTTTACGATTGTTACCCTCTGTTAAAATGCATCAAACATTAAACATTAAACATTAAACATTAAATATTACTTAGGCAACCATGGAGCTTCTAAGCTTTTTCATGGCATTGTTTTCCAACTGTCTAACGCGCTCAGCGGAAATTTCATACTTACCTGCCAGTTCTTGTAAGGTTTGCTTATCATCGCTCAACCAGCGTTGAGAAACGATATCACGGCTACGATCATCCAATGTTGATAAAGCAGAGTGCAGTGCTTGAGACTGATTTTTCTTGGTACTGGAAGTAACCAATGCTTGCTCAGGTGTTGGCTCAGCAGATTCCAGATAATTCGCTGGAATGACTGGTGCATTATCATTGTCTTCTTCATCATAACCATCAAAGGCATTATCCTGATAGGTTAGACGGGCTTCCATTTGTAAGACATCTTTAGTGGTCACACCGAGCTCGCGAGCTACAGTATGGACTTCTTCATCAGAAAACCAGCCAAGACGCTTTTTCTTGCGACGTAGGTTAAAGAACAATTTGCGTTGCGCTTTGGTAGTGGCGATTTTAACAATACGCCAGTTACGTAGAATATATTCGTGAATTTCAGCTTTAATCCAATGCACAGCAAAGGAGACTAAGCGGACTTTCTTATCGGGATCGAAGCGTTTAACCGCTTTCATTAAGCCGATATTACCTTCCTGAATCAAATCACCCTGAGGCAGGCCATAGCCACGATAACCACGAGCAATATGCACAACAAAACGTAAATGAGACATAATCATACGTTGTGCAGAGTTAAGATCGCCATCTTCTTTAACACGTTCTGCCAGAGAGGATTCTTCTTCAGCGGTAAGCATAGGGATCGAGTTGGCAGCGCTAATATAGCTTTCAAGACTGCCTGTTGGAACCGCCAATGATATTGCTAAAGATTTACTTGTCATGTCATTATTCCTTTTTATGGGCTTAAATTCTCAATTATTTACCATAATTTACATTCTATTTACAACTGTGTAGTCATAACTACAATCATGCTCAATCTAATTATAAACAGATTTTAGCACTCATTACAATAGAGTGCTAATTGCCAATAAAGTTCAATTAAATAATTTATTATATTAGCAAAAGATGATTTTCTTTATATAAAGTGTTAAGGAGGATAGCAGAATTGTTTAACCAAGTAAAACACTAAGGTATTATTTTTAAAAAAATTACTTAGCGTTTTACTTAGGTTCGATTTCTTTAAGATGCTTGCCTACAGCTAGTCTTGCGCCAAACAGCCCCAATAAACAGCCTGAAGCTATTAATGACAGGCTAGTATTGATGCCCATGAGTCCAAGTGAAAACAGCTCACTCTCATAGAGAGATGACAGGTGAGTGAGGGGATCATTAATGATAATCAGGGACAGATTAACCAATAAAATGGCAATAATGCTACCCAACAATCCATACCAGAAACCGGTATATAAAAATGGGCGGCGGATAAAGCTATTGGTTGCCCCAATCAGCTTCATGACCACAATTTCACTGCGGCGGTTTTCAATGGCCAAGCGAATCGTATTGCCCACGATGAGCAAAACCGCCAAGGCCAGCAAACTGCCGATAATTAAAATGCCACGCTGACCAATGTGCAAAATAGCATAGAGTCGCTGTAGCCACTGAATATCTAATTGCACTAAATCGACTTGTTTGATTTGCTTTAAACGTGTCAGCAATTGGTTGATCTGTTCTGGATCATTGTGTGTCATGCTGGGGTTAACGATGAGTAAATCAGGTAGTGGATTGTTTTTTAATGCTTTTAAGGCATTGCCAAAACCAGAGTTTTGTTGAAATTCTGCTAAAGCCGCCTCACGATTAATGTGTTGCACTTGAGCAATTTCGGGGTAGGCATTCAATTCTTTTTGGATCTGCTGTAGTTTTTTCTCAGACGTGCCTTTTTTCATAAACAGAGAAATTTGATTAATGCTATTAATATCGCCGGATAACTGACTGGCATGATCCAAAATCACATATAAACCTGCGGGCAGTGCTAATGCGATCCCTAAGGCAGAGGCGGTGAGCAGGGTGGCAAAAGGCGCACGGCTTAATAAGCCCAGGGAATAAAAAAACACCTGTAAATGGCGAATAAAAAATTCTTTAAAGCGTGATGAAAGTTTGGGCTTCAATTGGCGTAATTGCACCGAACTGGTGGTTTCACTGCCGTGTTTATCAATCATTGCTCTACCCCGCTAACGGCGGTATCTAAGAGCTTGCCATGACTCAATTTAACAATGCGTTTATTGAGTTGGTTGATCAGTGGAATATCGTGGGTGGCAATAAAAACAGTGACCCCGACCTGATTAAAGGCCATAAATAAGTCCATGATCTCACGGGATAAATCGGGATCTAAGTTACCTGTTGGTTCATCTGCCAGTAATAAGGCTGGCTTGTTTACGACCGCACGGGCAATGCTGACCCGTTGCTGTTCACCACCTGAGAGGGTAATAGGGTATTTTTTTTCGAAGCGTAATAAGCCGACTTTATCCAGGGCAGCATGGACGCGACGTTTGACCTCACGAGAGGAAAAGCCGCTGATAATCAGGGGGAGGGCGACATTATCAAAGACCGTGCGGTCGTTTAATAATTGATAGTCCTGAAAAATAATGCCCATATTGCGGCGTAAATAAGGAATGGTATGACGGCTGACTTTATTGAGGTTCTTGCCGCCAATAATGACATTGCCACTAGAGGCGCGTTCAATGAGCGCTATGAGTTTTAGCAGGGTACTTTTTCCCGCACCGGAATGGCCAGTAAGAAAGGCCATTTCACCCGCCTGCAGATGAAAATTCACCTGGCTGAGTGCTTCATTGCCCCCTCGATAACGCTTGCTGACTTGATCAAACAAAATCATAGAAAAACCATTTTTTATTATTATTTTTTAAAACGTTTATTATGAAATAATTATATTGCTACTCACCATCCCGACTTAATAAGGCACTGACAAACTCTTTGCCATTAAAAGGCCGCAAGTCATCAATACTTTCACCAACGCCAATAAAACGAATGGGAATTGACAGTTTTTTCGCAATAGCAAAGATAATACCACCTTTTGCCGTACCATCTAGCTTAGTGACGGTAATACCGCTTAAGCCCACGGTTTTATTAAACTGTTCAGCTTGAGTTAAGGCATTTTGTCCTGTGCCGGCATCTACGACCAGCATCACCTCATGAGGTGCGCTAGCATCTAATTTTGTCATAACGCGCTTGACCTTGGCGAGTTCATCCATCAAATTGGTTTGTGTATGCAAGCGTCCGGCAGTGTCAGCAATGACAATATCAATCTGGCGCGCCTTGCCCGCTTCAATGGCATCATAAATAACTGAGGCTGAGTCAGCTCCGGTATGCTGGGCAATTACTGCAATATCGTTACGTTCACCCCAGACTTGCAGTTGTTCTACGGCTGCAGCACGGAAGGTATCACCGGCTGCCAACATGACCGAATGCCCTTCATTTTGAAATTTTTTCGCCAGCTTACCAATGGTGGTGGTTTTGCCTGCACCATTGATGCCTACCATCAGAATCACGAAGGGTTTTTTGCTGGTATCAATCACAAAGGGTACATCAACTGGCGCTAATAGCGCATTCATATCTTCTTCAAGTGCGACAAAAAGTGAATCGGCATCAGATAATTGCTTGCGGGAAATACGTGCGGTCAGACTGTCGATAATCGACATACTGGCTTCAACACCCATATCGGAAACCAATAATTGTGTCTCGATTTCTTCGAGCAAATCATCATTAATTTCTTTTTTACCCAGAATAGCACTACTAATGCCATCAGTAATGGAACTACGGGTTTTGCTCAGGCGTTGTTTGAGACGGCCAAAGAGGCCTTTTTTGGTTTGTTCTGGCGGTTGTTCAGTCGTGATGATGCTAGCGTTGGTTTTTGAACTCAAATCATCAGCAACAACAGTCTCCGTGGAACTGTTTTCTTTCTTGGAGGTCTCTTTATTACGCTTTATAAAACTAAACATGGTGTGATGGTACTTTTATAATTGTTGGGGCGGCTCAAACCTGCTTTACACTTTAAAGTAGGATGTGGTGAGGAACGAACCGCATCAATGGCTTTAAACATAAGTTCTTGATGCGGTTCGTTGCACTCACCACATCCTACATCGATAAAGATAAATGGCTTTATTTGAGCTATCCCTAATGGTTGATGGTCGTTATTGATAGATAATTTATGTTAATATTCTGAAGCCAGTAATAAAACATTGCTTATACCCATGATACTTGAAAATGCAGACTTCGTTCTTTTAACTAAAAGCCTCAATCATGTAGTACTTATACAATCAATCGGCTCTTAGTCAAAATGCCTCGCTGCATTTCCAAGTATAATGGGTATATAAAATACTGACGCTTAATGTAATTAGTGGACATTAACGTAAAATAGCCTCATATTATCCTAGATTTTATGCGAGTATAGCAATATTTTTAATGGCTATAGTCATAGTATTTCACATATTCAATGAAATATCAGAGCAATACCTAAGAAAGCCTTAAGAAACACCCCAGTAATACTGAAACAAAGTAAACAATAGTTAGAACAATTTAGGAAGAGAACGTTTTAATGATAGAAAATAACCTGTTTAAGTCGGATTTCAAGTCAGTGTTAAAAACATTGGCTAATCGTGCTAATAAAAAAACTTTAGGCGTATTGGTGCTAATCAGCCTAAGTCAAACGCTATATGCGACGAGTGATATGCCATCCAATAAAGCCGGGCAAATGACTGCTGTGAGTGAAACAACACTTGATAATGGTCTAAAAATCATTGTTAAACCCGATCACCGTGCCCCCGTAGTCATTTCACAAGTCTGGTACAAAGTGGGCTCCAGTTACGAAACAGCAGGCACTACCGGTGTGTCTCATGTGCTGGAACACATGATGTTCAAAGGCACTGAAAAACACCCTGCCGGTGTATTTAATAAAATTATTTCGCGCAATGGCGGTGAAGACAATGCCTTTACCTCCAAAGATTACACCGCCTATTATCAAAAACTGGAAAAAAGTCGTTTAAAAGTCAGTTTTGAACTCGAAGCCGATAGAATGCGTGGCTTATTATTGCCTCAGGATGAATTTGCCAAAGAAGTCATGGTGGTCATGGAAGAACGTCGCTGGCGTACTGAAGATAAGCCGCAATCACTGACGTATGAACAGTTTTATGCCACCGCCTTTGATAATAGCGGTTATCACAATCCCACCATTGGTTGGATGGATGACTTGCAAAACATGACGGTAGCAGATTTAAACACCTGGTATCAACGCTATTATGCACCCAATAATGCCACCGTCGTAGTCGTGGGTGATGTGCAACCCGAGGCTGTTTTTAAACTGGCTGAGAAATACTTTGGTGATTTAAACCCCTTTGATATTACCAAGCTTAAGCCCAGAACTGAACGCCAGCAAAAGGGCACTAAACGCATTGAAATGAAGCTTGAAGCCAAACTGCCTTATTTGCTAATGGGCTATAAAGTGCCGGTGATTAATACCGCCAGTGAAAAATGGGAACCTTATGCCTTGGACTTATTAGCAGGCATTCTTGATGGCGGTGACAGCTCACGCTTGAGCAAAAGCTTGGTGCGTGGCAGTAAAATAGCAACCTCAGCAGGCGCAGGCTATTCTTTGGATTCACGGGTACAAACGCTATTTTTATTGGATGGCATACCAGCCAAAGACATAACAACTGCACAATTAGAAAAAGCCTTATTGGATGAGTTGGAAGTTATCAAAACAACGCTTATTTCCGACCAAGAACTCAATCGTGTTAAAGCACAGGTCATTTCATCCGCAGTGTATGAACAGGATTCCATGTTTTACCAGGGCATGAAAATCGGTATCGCAGAAACCGTGGGCATTGGCTGGAAAAAAGACAGCGAATATGTGCAACATATACAGGCGGTCACAGCAGAGCAAATTCAGCAAGTAGCGAACAAATATCTCGTACCAGAAACACTCACCGTTGCTATCCTGACCCCTATTAAAAAACAGGATAAGAAAAGTACAGAAACAAAGCTAATCGGACAGGTGAATTAGAATGCAAATAGTAAAAAAATTAAGCCTATGCTGTGTTTTGGTCAGTCTTATGAGTGTTTCCACACTACAGGCCAATGAGACAAAAGAAGAGACAAAAGAGTTAAAAGAGAATACTGAAAATGCTCAGCAACGGGTCAAAGTGGGCAAAATAACCCAGTGGAGCACGCAAAATGGCATGAAGGTGCTATATCAACAAGCCGATAGCTTGCCCATGATTGATTTTCGTCTTATTTTTGATGCGGGTGCAGCCCGTGATGGCAGTTTTAAATCCGCTGACGGCGAAGTACTGGCGGGACTGGCCAAGCTGACCAATGGTCTTATCTTTGAAGGCACAGATAAACTCTCAGCCAATGATATCGCCGAGCAATTTGCCTCTTTAGGGGTAGAATATGGCAATGGCAGCTATCGTGATATGGCCATCGTGAACCTCCGCACTCTGAGCTATGAAAAGCAGCGTAATCAGGCACTGGATTTATTGACTGACATTCTGGCCAATACTGTTTTTCCAGAAGAAGCATTGCAACGTGAAAGCGCCAGAATGTTAGTAGCATTAGATTATGCCGATCAGACACCATCGAAAAAAGCCTCACGTTATTTTTATCAATCATTATATAAAACGCACCCGTATGGCACGCCACCGGATGGTACGCGTGACAGTTTAAAAGCGATTCAACGCAGTGATCTACAGGCCTACTATAAGCAGTTTTATGTTGCTAAAAATGTCGTGTTGGCAATTGTCGGTGATTTAACGGAAGCACAGGCGAAATCCTATGCAGAGCAAATTTCCCAGGCCATGCCAGCGGGAGAAAAAGTCGCTGCATTACCCTCAGCGGAACAAAATGAGAAGGCAATGGTGATCAGAGAAAATCACCCTTCTACACAAACCACCGTGTTAATGGGACAGCCTATTCTTAAACGCGGTGATGAGGATTATTATGCCCTGTATGTAGGCAATCATATTCTCGGTGGCAGTGGCTTTAATGCCCGCCTGATGAAAGAATTGCGTGTTAAACGTGGCCTGACCTATAGCATTGGTAGCTATTTGGTCGCCATGCATGCCCAGGGGCCGTATCAGTTTAGCTTCACCACTAAGCAAAGCTCGACCGAAGAAGCCATTCAACTGGTGGCTGAGAATTTACAACAATTTATTACCGATGGCCCCAGTGAAGAGGAACTTAAAGATGCCAAACTGAATATTACCGGCAGTTTTCCATTGAAACTGGCGAGTAATAAAAGCATTGTCGAAACCCTCGCTGTGATTGGTTTTTATGATTTACCGCTGGATTATATGGACAATTATAATGCCCATATTGAAGCCGTGACTCTGGCGCAAATTAAATCGGCTTATAAGCGTCGTGTCCATCCGAACAAAATGGTGACTGTCATTGTTGGCCCGGATGTTGAAAATTCTAAGATTGAAGACTCTAAGACTAGTGGGCATGAGCAGGCGAAGAAGGATGCAGGGCTTGAAGCGAGCAAAGGCTAAGTCTGGTCAAAGTAACCAACTACGTATCATTGGTGGTCAGTGGCGCGGACGCAAACTCAATTTTGCCGATGGCGAAGGTTTACGACCCACGATGGATCGGGTGCGTGAAACCCTGTTTAACTGGCTACAGGCCGATATCGTAGGCGCACGTTGTCTGGATCTCTTTAGTGGCAGTGGTGCGCTGGGCTTAGAAGCTTTGTCCCGATATGCGGCTGAAGTGGTGATGATTGATAAAAATCCTCAGGCCATTCAAATGATCCGACAAAACCTTGCACTCTTGCAGGTTGAAAATGCTCAGTTAATACAGACTGACGCGAAAGCTTATTTGCAAAGCCATAGTTTGCAAAAGCAGGCCTTAGCCAGTGAGAAAACCTTCGATATTGTTTTTCTCGATCCCCCCTTCAATCAGCATTTAGTCCCAGTCTTTTGTGGACTATTACAACAGTCTCAATGCCTGTCAGATAAGGCCTTGATTTACATTGAAGTTGAAAAAAATACGCCATTACCACCATTACCAAATGGCTGGACAGTGCTAAAAGAAAAAAAAACCGGACAACTCGCATATTTTCTGATCAATGTGCATAAGAAGTGAGCATTAAGTGATTAAGGTCACTGGTATATTAGTGTTTTTATGTGTACAATTCGTACCACTAATTAAATAGTTAATAAAATACTAATGATGGGTGGTCTGTAATATGTATCTTGATGTCAGTGATGAAGAAATAAAGAAAGCGAAAGTTCCCCACGATATCTTTTTAATCAATTTAATTGGCAATCACATTCTGACCTTTGTCGCGACTTTAGGTTTGGCGACTAGTTGGGCTTGGCCGATGCTAATTGTGCCTATTGCATCTTTTATCCTCTTGGGCTACATCATTAAAAAAGGCATTGATTCCCGTAAAAATGAATCCTGGTACGTGATGTGCCATTGGCAAATTGCCATCAAGCGCAGTGTCTTTTTTATCAAAATGATTTTGGCCATCAGTGTAGTGGCATTAATCGGACTTTATGGCTACACTAACCTTGGCTGGATGAAAGAAGCCGTCTTTGCCTTAATTGGCGGGGTGTGCATTTTACCCATTATGGTAACAACCTTGGTGCTTATTCTCATGGAATCGGACGCCTTGCATCAGGCCGCAGAAGGTAAATTACCCGATAATATGATTGACTTGTATCCTAATCCTGACGCCAAAATTATAGACAAGGATATAGAGCCAGTAACAGAGAAAAAATAATGGTTAATGCAGTTTATCCTGGCACTTTTGATCCCATTACCAATGGCCATATTGACCTGGTTAAGCGTGCGACAAAAATGTTTGACCATGTCATCATTGCCGTGGCGAGCAACCCCAGTAAACAGCCCTTGTTTGATATGCAAGAGCGGGTGCGTATCGCCACGGAGGTACTGGCTGATTTAGACAATGTGTCGGTGGTTGGTTTTGACAATTTATTGGTTGAGTTTACTCAGGAACATAATGCCAGTGTTATTCTACGAGGCCTGAGAGCTGTTTCGGATTTTGAATATGAGTTTCAATTGGCAGGCATGAATCGCAGTTTGGCACCGGATATTGAAACCATTTTTTTAACCACGGCTGAACAATACGCATATTTATCATCGAGTCTGGTGAAAGAAGTGGCAAGATTAGGTGGCAACATAACAAAATTTGTTCCACCGCAAGTAATAGCTGAAATTGAACAAAAATTAAGTTAGAATTACCAGTTATTTAGATTATTATTGTATTCTAAGCAATAGGCTTAGAAACAAACCAAGTTTTAGACTATTTTCGGAGGCTACCAATGGCATTGTATATCACTGATGAATGCATTAACTGTGATGTGTGTGAACCTGAATGTCCTAATGAAGCGATTTTCATGGGTGAAGAGATTTATGAAATTAACCACGATCTCTGCACAGAATGTGTTGGTCACTATGATGAGCCACAATGTGTTGAAGTCTGTCCCGTAGACTGTATCCCCAAAGATCCAGATCACGTTGAAAATGAAGACGAATTAATGGTCAAATACAAAAAATTAACCGGCGAATAGTCATCTAGCGCATCAGACTGTCATCGGCCACCAAAGCCCCTTATTGCCAAGTGATTAATAACTTGCCATAAGGGGTTTTTTTTTGCTATTTTTTTACCTATGCTGTAATGAGCGCTATAAAAAAGCCTATTATTTTAGAATCATTAAGAGACTTACGAAACGAATGATGACACGAACTGTATTGTTACTCTATTGCCTGTTGAGTTTATCGGCACAAGCCCAGCCTCTTCCACAGGAGGCACAACAAACACCACCCCAAGCTGCCATAGCAACCGCACATCCTCTAGCGACTCAGGCAGGTAAAGACATCCTCTTATACGGCGGCAATGCCTTTGATGCAGCAGTTGCCATTACGGCTGTTTTAGCCGTTGTTGAACCCTATAGCTCAGGCTTGGGTGGTGGTGGCTTCTGGCTGATTCATGATCAAAAAAAGAACAAAACCACCATGATCGATGGCCGAGAAATGGCACCGGGGCAAGCCCATAGGGATATGTATCTGGATGATAGGGGTGAATACATCGCCAATAGCTCAGTCAATGGTCCCTTGGCCGCAGGCATTCCCGGCACCGTCGCGGCAATGGCACATCTAGCAAAAAACTATGGTGTACTGCCCCTGAAACAAGTCCTGCAAACAGCCATTCAAATTGCTGAAGCAGGCTTTCCCGTCACAGAGCATTACCGAAAAATGGTCGGTTTCCGCCTCGAAGTCTTGCAACAATATGAAGCCTCAGCAAAGATATTCCTGCACAATAACGAAGTGCCTGAACTCGGCTATTTAATCGTGCAAAAAGATTTGGCACAAACCTTAAAACGTATTGCAGAAAAGGGCGGCAATGAATTTTATCAAGGGCTGACAGCCTTTAAAATGGTCAACTCAGTACAGGCCAGCCAAGGCATCTGGCAAATGGCAGATTTAAAAAATTACACCATTAAAGAACGTGAACCAATTCAGTTTCAATACCGTGATATGACCATCACCTCAGTGCCACCGCCTTCATCAGGCGGCATTGCGCTCGCCACCATTTTACAAATTTTACAAAATTTTGATTTAAAATCCTTGAATGACAGCCAGCAAACCCACTTGATAGTCGAAGCCATGCGCCGTGCCTACCGTGACCGGGCAGAATTTCTTGGTGATAGTGATTTTGTCGATGTGCCAGTTAAACGCCTGAGCCATCCCTGGTATGCCGATGGCCTACGGGAAAGTATTCGCTTAGACAAAGCCTTCCCCAGTGCCGATTTACCCGATATTAGCTCACCGAAAAAAGCCATAGCGACCACAAGCAGTACGCAGCAAACAGAAGGTCAGGACACCACTCATTTTTCCGTACTGGACACCCAGGGCAACCGAGTTTCAGCCACCATGAGTATTAACTATCCCTTTGGCTCAGGCTTTACCGCCAATGGCACAGGAGTACTCTTAAACGATGAAATGGATGACTTTTCCGCACGACCGGGCACACCGAATGTTTATGGCTTAGTTGGTGCAGAGGCAAATGCCGTTGCCCCAGGCAAACGCCCCCTATCCAGCATGAGCCCCACCTTTGTAAGCACCCAAGATAGCATTGCCTTATTAGGTACTCCCGGAGGCAGTCGTATTATTACCATGGTTTTACTGGGTATTTTAGAATTGGAAAAAGGCGGCACAGTGACTGATTGGGTGACACGCCCACGCTTTCACCACCAATACCTACCGGATAAAATCTTTTATGAAGCCAATGCTCTGAGTGAGGATACCCAGGCAGAATTGCAACTCATGGGGCATCAACTTCAGCAACAAGACTCAGCCTATGGCAATATGCAAGCCATTAGTTGGAACAAGGAAACAGGTGTTGTGCAAGCCGCATCCGATCCCAGAGTAGAGGGACAGTCTTTGGTCTTTGATGTGCCTGAGCTAACGTCTAAAATAATGCCGGAACTCACACCTGAAATAGCACCTGAAATAGCACCTGAACCTGAGCAAACAGAATAATTTTATGCATCAAAGGCTGAGCATTTTAACCCTCTTGTTTGCTGGTGTTCTATTGGCTTCAGGCTGTGCTGAAAAAAAGACTGATGAAGCACAGATTTTGGCTCAGATCGCCGTCCTACAAGCAGCCATAGAAAACCATGACCGTGGTGAATTTATGGACGTGGTTGATGAGCAATACCAAGATCAACGAGGCAATAGCCATAAATCCCTACAACGTATGCTGATGGGCTTCTTTTTCCGTTACAAAGACATTTCAGTCTATGTCTCTGCCAATCAGGTCGAACTACAATCCATTCGAGCCGATGTCCAGTCACAAGTCATCATCACCGGCGGAAAAAATATCATCCCTGACAACGCCCGTCACTATGCAGTACATAGTTGCTGGAAAAAAGTCTCTGATGAATGGCGACTCAGTTGCCTGGAATGGCAATAAACTTGTATGCTTAACTTCCCCCTTCTGAAGAAGGGGGACTGAGGGGCTTGCATCTTTTGACTTTACATTTCCCCCCCCCCCCCGAAAAAGCCAAAAAAAAAGCCCTACTGTTTCCAGAGGGGCTTCAAGAGTTTTGCTAAACCTACACTACACATTAAAAGTGCAAATCGCTAAATGGTTAATGCTAAGGTGCTTTAAGTTCAATGAGTAAGGAGGCCATTGTCTCTAAACACTCTGCAAGTAACACATTAAACAATATGGAGAGTATGTATATTGTTCAATATTACTTATATTAAAGCAGTTTCTGTGCCAACTTTTAGATTGAAAATAAATAGTGTTTTATAATATAGGTTTAAGAATGGTTGGCATGATTTGTAAGTATTGGAAAATCAGACGATATGTCGCTACTAATGCGATATTTCATACCAAGTGAGAATAAGTCATACGAAATGACGATGTTTGATGGAAATTTTTTTAATGTAAAATTAATTTTATAGTTTTGGCGGTTATTTGGCGTGGATTTGTCGTGCTTTGTAAATAAAGTGGTGTTTTGGCGCGAATAGACAATCGATTGGTGATAAAAGCCAAGCAAAATTAGTTTGGTGTTGTATAATGGGTGCAAATGAAAAGATTTATTAATTGGAGTTGCTTGGTTTTATCTGGAATCGTGGTTTTTGAGAGAGATGCTAAGATTTTATGTAATTTAACAGGCCTCGTTAACCACTTGTTATGTTTCAAAATCCCGCCAGTCATCCCAATCTGAAAACTTGCTTTAAAACTGCTATAGTGATTACTAATCCACAGTATATTTCAAGAGATTAATATGGAAATACAAGAACTTACGGTATCAGAACGTATTATCTTAGCTGAAAAGCTATGGAATAGCGTTCTTAATGATGAATCTGAAATGAAATTAACGGAAAATCAAGAAATTGAGCTTGACAGGCGTCTTGATGCATTTGCGAGTGACAATGATTTTGGTTCACCTTGGTCAGAAGTTAAAGAACAGCAAAACTCGGTGAAGTAACTTATTCTTATGAATTAAGCTGAAAACAGCATTTTTTGTTTGCCTGATGCTTTTTAAAATTTTTTTTGTTCTTTCTTTCTAAATAGCAGGCACGGGAGATGCTGCGTTTAATCGACGCATTTTCCCTAAAATAGGTTTATTTTCTTATTTTTACAGGTCTCATCTCCTCATAATCGTCTCTGTACAATAAAAAATCCATTAAATGTTCCCAGGAGTCCATCACAAAAAAGGTAATAACCCCTCTGAACTTTTCCCACATTAATTTTTTAGAGCCAAACTTTTTACGACAAGCTTGATAAGCCCCATCGGTTAATTCAAAAATTTGATGGAAATAAAAAGCCAGCAAGGTTAACAGATACATATTAAAGCTCAGGTGCTTCTTCCCATGACCATAATTATGCTCAATGTGATAGCTATTAGGCGACAATTAACTTGTCCGGTCGGCGACAACTAGCTTGGCCGGTTTGATACACTCCAGACACATTAATCGAGAAGGATTTTTATGTCTGGAAAATCAATTACCCAAGAACAGGTCAAGTTATACATGTCACATCGAAAACAACCGAATCACACTCAAGCTTCATCAGCAGCCAAAGCAGGATTTTCAGAAAGATCAGCGCGACGCATTGATACAGGTAAGCACCCCGGCGGCACCACACAGCCCAGACAGTACAAAACTCGAAAAGATCCCTTAAATGGTGCTTTTGAACAACATTTAGTGCCCTTACTTGAGATTGAGCCCAAACTACAGCCCATTACCTTATTAGAAGCACTGGAAGAGCTAGAACCCGGTCAATTTGACAACACTCACCTAAGAACACTGCAACGCCGAGTCAAACGCTGGCGTGCTCAGGAAGGACCGGAGCAAGAAGTTATTTTTCAACAAAAACACATTGCCGGTGATATGGGTATTTCAGATTACACCTGGGCTAATGAGCTTAAAATCACGATTGACGGAGAAGAGTTTAAACACAAACTTTATCACTACCGATTGGTTTATAGTGGCTGGACTTATGTTCAAGTTGTCTTAGGTGGAGAGAGCTTTGAATCTCTTTCTTCAGGCTTACAAATGCGCTATGGCAATCAGGCGGTGTCCCTGTAAGCCACCGAACCGATAGCCTAAGTGCTGCATTTAACAATCATTATGAACAAGAAAAGCTGACCGAGCGTTATGAAAAATTATGTCAATACTATGGTATAAAAGCCACTCGAAACAATAAAGGCATTGCCCATGAAAATGGAGCCATTGAATCCCCTAATGGTCATTTAAAACGCCGAATCGAACAAAAGCTACTCCTTCGTGGCAGTCGAGATTTTACCGCCTTATTGGATTATGAAGCCTTTATTGATGACATCGTTCGCCAAATAAACATACGCTGTAAAACACGATTTAATGAAGAAAAAGCACACTTAAAACCGCTTCCCAGCCGCCGCACCAATGGCTTTAGTGAGCTCTATGTTAAAGTCACCACAAGGAGTACCATTTCAGTTAAACGAGTCACTTATACCGTACCCTCCCGATTGATTGGTACCACGTTATTGATCCATATTTATGATCAACATTTAGATTGTTTCTATGGTCATGAATTGACCTTAAGTTTAAAGCGTATTTATGCACACCGCCATATCCGTTCGCGTTCAATCAATTATAAACATATCATTCACTCGTTAGCCAAAAGCCCAATGCCTTTAAATCATCGGCTTACCGAGATGATATTGTCCCAGAAGGTGATTTCACCCTGATTTGGGAAAATCTCAAACAAACGGGCATTCATGATGATGATTGCCGTTATATGGTGAGCTTGCTGTCCATTGCCGATGCCTATGATTGTGAAGCAGCGCTGGGTCGTTTTGTCTTAGCCTCGTTAGAAGCCGGCAGTCGAGTTTCCATCAAAGCGTGCCGTGACTTTTTGCGCCCATGTCGGTTGATAGACCTCAGTACACCAGTCAGCAACATGACTTATCGACCTACAATGTATTACTGGGGAATTAATATGGCCAATGCACAAAGTTTACCGTTTTTACTCAAAGAATTACGTTTAACGACCATGGTCAAACAATGGCAGCAGGTTTCACAAAAAGCCATTGAATTAGATTGGGAGCCTGAATTATTTTTAGCCCATTTATGTGAATTAGAAACCAGTTACCGGCATGACAATAAATTAAAGCGCTTATTAAGAGAAAGCAAACTACCCATTGGTAAACAGTTATCACAGTATGACTTTAATGAAATAACCGGTGTGACAGCCCAACAGCTCAAACAAAAATCACTCAGTTAAACTGGCTCAGGCAAGGACATAATCTGCTTTTATTTGGTGCCAGTGGTCTGGGGAAAACGCATTTAGCCGCCGCTATTGGTTACGCACTCATCGAGCAATCAGTGCGGGTTAAATTCATGAGCAGCACTTCATTGGTGCAAATGCTTCAAAAGGCAAAAGAAGCGTTATCTCTGGAATTTGAACTGAAAAAGCTGGATAAATATGAGTTACTTATTCTTGATGATATTGGCTATGTCAAAAAACCAATAGTGAAAGCCAGGTACTATTTGAATTAATTGCGCACCGATATGAACGCAATAGCTTGCTCATTACCTCAAACCAGGCTTTCAGTGAATGGGATAGTATCTTCACTGACAATATGATGACAGTGGCTGCCATTGACCGACTCATTCATCATGCGTCTATTTATCAAATTGAAGGCGACAGTTATCGTAGAAAACAAGCGATGAAAGGCTTAGATTAAGTAACTTCTCAATAAGTCTGTGCATTTAAACAGCACAAACTTTACCTTTCAGCAACTCAGGCAGATATGGGATCAAATTTCTCTTGCTGATCCGGTCATTAATAAAATCCCAGAATGAAATTCCTTGTTTCAAACAAGTTTTCTTTAAACTGACAAAGGTATCTCTGCAAAGTTGCCCATCCTTTGAGCGTGTACTACCACTAATTTTACGCTTAATAACATATTCTCGAATATCATTTTCACTCAAATTATTATGAAGAGGAATATCAGGCCGTTCCAATACCAGCAGTAATTCTGTTTTATTTCTTGCCAATCGTTTCAGTGCCTGATTCAACGTTTCAAAGCTTGTTTTAGTCCGGCACAATTCATCAAAATGTTCAGCAATCGCTGACTTCAACGGATCATCTGGCTCAAGTTTATATTGTTTGAGATCATAAAATAGTTCCCAAATCTGAGTATGTACCCAGTTCAGTTCTTTATCATGTCGCTCATTGAGTGGTAGTATCCGCTGAAACACTCTGTCTGCATGTATCCAACATAATGCGTGCAACAAAATATCAAATTGTCCTGCATCATCACTCACAATCACCAAATCACTTGGAAAGCCACTGTTAATTAATGCCCCCAGTAAAGCGCCTTCTGTGGCAATGCGAACATGCCGTTGTGTTATGATACTATTGTTCTGCAGATAGTATTTCCAGGCTTCTTCATTATCAAAGCAAGTCTGATGACTTTGTTCAATAACGCTCAATGGCTTGTGAGGTAATTTTTCTGCTCTCATATAATCAAGTGCTGCATCGTTGAGCGTATAATCAACAGCAGCACCTCGTAACAATTGTAGAAAATTAATCCGGCTCTTATATCGAGTACTTGAAAACCAGGCAAAGGTTTCATTGCCAACGTGAGTACAATAACCATTCTTTCCATCATGACGACTACCCGTATCATCAACATGGATATAAGTACTATTGTTGATACCGGCAGTTAGCAATGTATTTTTTCAGTATGAAAATGGTCTTTGTCATGGATTAAAATCTCATTGATCTGACCCGTTGAAATATCAAAACCTAATTCTGTTAATTGTTGTATTATCAATGGCTGAGTCACTCTCTGGTGATAATATTGATAAACGATATAACTCTGTAATGTATGGCCAAAATGTCCTATATGTGTATCAAAGCTCAATTTTCCTATACAGGTATCACCATCGGGTGTTTTATAGCGAGCCAATCGATAACGAGTATTGAAAGGCTTAATCAGCAGCTCCTGAACAAAATAATCCTGATACCCTAAAAACGTGAATGTTCTGGCAGGTTATCTGGTTTGATAACGGTGGTTTTATGAATAGCCAATTTCTTCTTTCGTTTACGACTTTTACTAGTCCCATTTCCTGAGTTGTTTTTCTTGCTTCCTGAATGACCTGTCGGATTATCATTGTCATCATCCTTTGGCAATTTACTGGCTCTTATTTTAGGCTTTGGAGGTAGCTTTTTAAGCTTAGCAACTTCTGTTTTAAGGGCATCGATTTCAACCTGTTGGTTTTGAATGATTTCCTGTTGTTGCTCCATGAAAGCAAGGAGTAATCGGACTACCGGTGTCTTTTCTTCTTCAGGTATCTCTGGAATTGGAGGTAATTTTTCACTATAATCAATACAGGTTGTTTTCAATAAAACAATTGTATCATGGCTTTTTAAGGCTCTTTAGTTTGCCCTGTGTTGATCAAACTCCCTCTCAGTTAAGATAATATTCAAAAATATTCTATTTCGATCTGAGACAGATCGACAGGATCATTTATAGGGATAAATTACATGGGGCAGTGAAAATGCAATTTTTGTCCTCTAAAATGCTGTCAAGACTTTTTTTGTTTTTATTTCAAGTTTTGCACAGACTTATTGAGAAGTTACCTGAATTGTCAGTAATTACTTTAGAGCCATCTTTGGAACAGTTATTGCATCAATCAATTCAGATGTCAGAAGAAGGTGGTGGTTTGGAGCCAAGCTTAGCAGAAAAAATGCATCAGTCATTGACTGAAAGTGCTCAGGCTCAGGAAGTAAATGGTTCCCCCGCTATCTTGTTGGTTTCTGCACAGGTGAGATTGATGCTGGTGCGCTTTGTTAAGCATAGCATACCGAATATGCATGTATTGGCCTACAACGAAGTGCCAGATAATATGCAAATAAAAATAGTTTCTACCGTTGGACAAAACTAAAGAATTGTTTTGTTAAGTAAAGAGTTGTTTGTTAAGTGAAAGAGCTTGTTAATAAAAAGTGCTTAAATAAGGTCGTTAGATATGAAGATTAAACGTTTTTTTGCTGCTGAAATGCGTGATGCCATTTGTCAGGTTAAAGATGAATTAGGTGCTGATGCCGTGATTCTATCCAATAATAAAGTGGATGGCGGCATTGAATTAGTGGCAGCGATTGATTACGACGAGGAAGCGGTACATCGCTCCTTAAACTCACGTGAGTCAAATTCACGTGAACAAGCGCCACAAATGAGTTCTCGTGATAGCTGGCAGCATGATGAAAGCCGTTATCAGGAGCAAGTCCCTCAGAAGAAAAAACGTTCAGTCTTTGCCAAAGTAAAGAAGCCGTCTTTAAATAAACAAGAGCCAAGTGCCAAGTTTGCAGATGCAATCCAAGATGATGTGATCAGTTTTAGCCATCAGGCAAGTCAAAGAAACGTACAGCAGTCACCTGAGCAAGCACAAAAAAGAGGCTTTGCTGATTTATTAAAACAGTCAAGTGGAGATCAGAGCAGTGCTTTAAAAACAAAAAAAGTAGCTCAGCATAGCTCTAAATATAGCTCTAAACATAGCCCTAAACATAGCCCTCAAGATGTCTATCGTAAACAAGCGATCAATGAGCGCAAGCAACCCTTTATTTCAGATTTTGATGATGATAGCTTTGATACTGAACGTTTTGAAGAGCCAACGATAGGCGAAAGCGCAGCAGAATCCAGCTATCCTTTTGATTATGAATCACTCGTAAAAGAAGAAGAGCGCCGTAGTCAGCCTAAGGATAATGACTTCTTTTCTATGCATGAAACACCAGTCCAATCAAAACGCTCAGTACACTCTATACCAGCAAAGAAAGGCTCTAAGAAAGTTCAATGGGTGGAAGATCCTGCAATGACGTCCATGCAGGCTGAAATTAAATCATTGCGTGGCATATTGGAAAATCAATTATCAGGTCTGGCATGGGGGAATTTTTCTCGTAGCAATCCTCATCAGGCAGAATTATTATCACGTTTGTACCGTCTGGGCATTAAATCATCATTGAGTGAAAAAATTGTTAAGCAACTAAAATCTGAACCAGATGATTCACTGGAAGACAATTGGCGTCGGGTATTGAGCATTATTGCTCGCAATATTCCCGTGCCAGAGGAAGATTTACTGGATGAGGGCGGTATTATCGCCCTGGTTGGACCGACTGGCGTGGGTAAAACCACTAACATTGCCAAATTGGCGGCTCGCTTCACCCTGAAATATGGCGCAAAAAACCTGGCACTGGTTACTACCGACAGCTATCGAGTGGGCGCGCATGAACAATTAAAAACCTATGGTCGTATTTTAGGCGTGCCTGTTTATGTGGCTAATGACGAAAATGAATTAAAACAAGTGTTATCCCGTTTAGAAGATAAGCAATTGGTGTTAGTTGATACGGCGGGTATGAGTCATCGTGACCTGCGCCTAACACAGCAATTATCAATGCTACGTCATAGCCATGAGAAAATAAAAATTCTTGCAGTATTGTCGGCATCGACACAAACATTGGCTATGGATGAAGTTATAAAAACCCTGAATGCCAAAGAACTGGATGGATGTATTGTCTCAAAAGTGGACGAATCGACCTCAATTGGGGGAATAATTTCAATTCTTATTGAGAATAAACTACAACTCAACTACATTAGTGATGGGCAGAAAGTTCCTGAAGATATCCATTTAGCCAATACCACAAGCTTGCTCAAACAAGCATTGGAAATGGTCAGACAGCATCCAGTCAAGGTCAATAGTGACGAACTGGCGATGTCTTATTCTGGTGGAGGTTTGGCCCATGCCGCTGGCTAATATGAGTGTTGCCGACGGTTTGACAGGGAGTAGTGCCTTATATTACAACATGGCACGCCCTAATTATTATGATCAAGCAGAAGGTTTACGACGCATGACCCAAAATCGACCAGTCAGAGTAATTGCAGTAAGTAGCGGTAAAGGAGGCGTGGGGAAAACCAATGTCTCGGTTAATCTTGCAATGTCTTTGGCGGCTAGTGGACAAAAAGTATTAATTATGGATGCCGATTTGGGCTTGGCTAATATCGACGTCTTGCTGGGCTTACACCCCAAGTTAAATATCTCTCACGTGCTTTCCGGGGATTATGATTTATCAGAAATCATCGTGGATGCACCGGGTGGCATACAGATTATTCCAGCCGCGTCTGGTATATCCAATATGGCGGGTCTGACTGATGCGGAAAATGCCGGCATTATTAATGCCTTTGGTGAGCTGCAAAATGAATTAGATGTACTGATTATTGACACCGCAGCAGGCATTGATAAAAGTGTGGTCAGTTTTTGTCGCGCTTCTCAGGAAGTCATTGTGGTGGTTTGTGATGAGCCATCATCAATTACCGATGCGTATGCTTTGATTAAAGTGTTAAACAAAGAGCAAGGCATTAACCGTTTTCGAATTTTAGCGAATATGGCTCAGGATATGAAAGAAGGACGGGTTTTATTCGGTAAAATTTTAAAGGTAACGGATCGGTTTTTAGATGTTTCGTTGGACTTTTTAGGCGCCATTCCTTTTGATACTTACCTTAGAAAGGCAGTCAAAAAACAAACAGCAGTGACTCGGGCTTATCCAAGAAGCCCTTCTGCTCAAGCGTTTACGATGGCGGCACAAAAGATAAATAAATGGCCTATGCCCAAACGACCTGGGGGACACCTTGAGTTTTTTGTGGAGCGATTAATTAGTGCCAGTGAGTAAATAAACATAACTATTCAGCCTATTGCAAAGCGCTTACAGAGTATCAGCTTGAATGGCTTACCTTTACAGGGGTTTGAAAATAGGGATATTTTCATAAAGCGTCACATGGATGTGCTTGAGCGTCCCTGTAAAGGTAAGCCATTTGAGATGATACGGGAATTGTGCTGAATTGTTAGTTGTTAGATAAAAAAGTAAATTAAGGCACGGGGATGTGGTAATGAGCCTGATAATGAAAAAAATTGACGTTTATAGTCAATATGAAAAGCAAAATACGGTGGAAACACATGCACCGATGGTGAAACGTATTGCCTATCATTTAAAAAGCCGTATGCCGGCCAATATTCAATTGGATGACTTAATTCAGTCAGGGATGATTGGTTTGCTGGAGGCGGCAAACAACTATGATGCCAGTCAGGGGGCGAGCTTTGAAACCTATGCCAGCATTCGGGTGCGTGGTGCAATGCTGGATGATGTGCGTAAAAATGACTGGGCACCCCGCTCGGTGCATCGCAATAACCGCCGGGTTGCAGAGGTGGTGCGTAAAATTGAAAATGAAAAGGGTCGCGATGCCCGCGATACTGAAATTGCCGAAGCGCTGGAAATGGATATGGATGAATATAACCGTATCCTGCAAGATGCTAGTGGCCATAAAATACTTAGCTTTGAAGACATTGGCAATGGCGAGGACTCACTGATTGATAGTATTCCCACTCCGATGAGTGAGCCGCTTGATAGCCTGCAAAAAGAAGACATTAAATCTCAGGTTGCCACGGCAATTGCCAGTTTACCGGAGCGGGAACGCCTGGTGATGGCGCTTTATTATGATGAGGAATTGAACCTGCGTGAAATTGGTGCGGTGATAGGGGTTAGTGAGTCTCGCATCAGTCAAATACACTCTCAGGCCATCATTCGCTTACAAGCCCGCTTAGATCAAACGCTATAAAATACCTAAATTATAAGTTGTTGAATTTACAGATTTTATTTTAATTCCCTTTTTTATAAAAACACCCTGCAATATTTTTCTTGTCTAATCTTTATTTATTTTAAAATAATCCCCTGATTTACTGGTAAAAAATGGATTTTTTGCCTACAAATAGAGTGAGCCTTTTTTTATGCAAGTGCTAAGCAAACCTTAAATAGGCATTAAATAGGCATTAAATAGGGAACACTGAGATAAGAATCTGACTTTATTCATAAAAGGGTTTAGTTTCTGGTCATCTTGCCGATAGTTCTATTGTAAGTAATGAGTTATTAAAGTGAGGCTGTCCAAAATTCTGGCTTAGTTTTTCGGAAGCAGGACGAATTATCATAAAAAATTTGTAAGGCTATCAGTTTTAAAGAATAATTTGGGGTAAAATGTCGGGCTGTACCCTTAATAATTTCTTTTTATAACCTGGAGGTTGATTTGAACAAAGATATGAAAATCTTGATCGTTGATGATTTTTCAACAATGCGTCGCATTATTAAAAATCTATTAAGAGATCTTGGATTTACAAACACAGTAGAAGCAGATGATGGTTTGACTGCACTGCCGATATTAAACGCCGGTGGTATTGATTTTCTGGTCACAGACTGGAATATGCCGGGTATGCAAGGTATTGACCTGTTAAAAGCAGTGCGTGCAGATGATAAATTATCTACCATGCCAGTGTTAATGGTGACTGCGGAGCAAAAAAGAGAACAGATCATTGAGGCAGCACAAGCCGGTGTGAATGGCTATATTGTTAAACCGTTTACAGCAGCAACACTGAAAGAAAAAATTGATAAAATTTTTGAACGCATCGATGGATAAATCAGCGTCAAAAGAAACTCAGTGTGTGATTCGGACTTATAGAATAATGTGAAAACATTATTTGAATAAATATCTATAGTTTAAGGTACGGCGGAAAGTATGGCAGAAAATGAAGTGCTTGATGAAGCTTTTATTAAACGGGCAAAAGAACTGGTCAGCAGTGCTGAGGCGGGCAATGATGAAGACGTCAAGCTAATACTTGATGAACTCATTACCATGAAGGAGACCAGCTTATTTCAGGAGCTGGGAAAGCTGACTCGTGATGTACATGAGACTTTTAAGGCTTTTCGTTCTGACTCACGTATTACTGAGTTAGCAGAAGATGGCGGCATGGCTGACGCGAAAGAACGTCTTCATTATGTCATTACCATGACTCAGCAAGCTGCCGATACCACGATGAGTCAGATAGAGGAGGCTATTCCGCTTTGTGAAAGTATTACCGGAGGCACTTCAGAATTATTGTCCAGCTGGGAACGCTTTACTCATAGACAGATGGAAGCTGAAGAATTTCGTCAATTAAGTAAAACCCTTAAAGATTTTCTTGAGACTGCCAATAATGATAGTAAGTCTCTGATGAGCAACCTGAACGAAATCATGATGGCACAAAGCTATCAGGATCTGACAGGGCAGATCATTTATAAAGTGATCAAACTAGTTGAAGATGTTGAAGGTGACTTGATAAATCTGATTAAATTGTCCAGTAAACACACGGGACAAAGTGGGGATTCAGAAACCGAATCAGTAAATGAGACTTTATCAGGAGAGCCTGATAAGAAGAAAAAAGATAAAAGCTCTTTGGATGGACCTGTTGTACCAGGTTTGGCTGATGAAGTTGAAACCTTGGCAGGTCAAGATGAAGTCGATGATCTGCTTTCAAGCTTAGGATTTTGAGGAAATAAATATGTCATTTGATGCTGATGATGAAATACTTCAGGATTTTTTAATTGAAGCGGGTGAAATGGTTGAGACGTTGAATGAAGAGCTGGTAGAGCTTGAACAACGTCCTAATGATTCTGACCTGCTCAATTCGGTATTTCGAAGCTTCCATACCATCAAAGGCGGTGCCGGTTTTCTTTCTTTAGAACCCTTGGTACAACTTTGTCATCGAGCAGAAGACGTGTTTAACCTCCTACGTAATGGTGAATTAGAGGTTAATTCAGCCATCATGGATGTGATGTTGCCGGTTTTGGACTCATTGAATGAAATGTTTGATCGCCTACGGGCAGCCACTGAGCCTGAGGATGCTGATCCCGCTTTATTGGCTGCTTTGGATGGTATTTTAAAAGGTGATGCGACTGACGCTGCTCCTGTTCCAGTCGCTGAAACATCAGCACCTGCGGGTGAAGAAGATGTCACCGATGAAGAATTTGAACAGCTGCTCGATGCATTAGATGAACCTGCAGCAGGTAAAACAGCAAGTGCTGCTGGCGATGATGATCTTTTTGATATCGGTGCAAAGCCATCACCACCAAGCGGTTCAGATGATATTACCGAAGAAGAATTTGAAAACTTACTCGATCAATTACATGGCAAAGCTAAAGGCGAAGATGGTGCAGCACCAGTTGCAAAACCCAAACCTGTCTCAAGTAGTCCAGTCACCGCCGGCGATGAAATTAGCGATGATGAATTTGAAAACCTTTTAGATGAATTACATGGCTCAGGCAAGTTTGGTCAAGTTGACGAGACAGATGATGTAAAAGCAGAAGCGAGTGCTCCAGAGCCTGTGGTTGAAAAAGCACCTGAGCCAGTGGTTGAGGCTGCTGAACCTGAAGTGATTAAAGCCAAGCCAAAAGCTAAACCAGCCGCAGCAAAAAAATCTGCTGAGGGTGGTGCTCCATCCCCCGTACCGGCTGAAGCAACCGTACGCGTGGATACCAAGCGTCTTGATGATATTATGAACATGGTTGGCGAACTGGTACTCGTGCGTAACCGATTAGTGACCTTAGAACAATCACTGGGTAATGAAGAAATGTCCAAGGCTGTCAGCAGCTTGGATGTTGTGACGGCTGATTTACAAATGTCGGTCATGAAAACCCGTATGCAACCGATCAAAAAAGTATTTGGTCGTTTTCCCCGAGTGGTTCGGGATTTGACTCGTACCATGAAAAAAGATGTCAAACTGGAACTCATTGGTGAAGATACCGATTTAGATAAAAACCTAGTTGAAGCCTTGGCTGATCCCTTGGTGCATTTAGTTCGCAACTCAGTCGATCACGGGGTAGAAATGCCTGATGTGCGTATTGCAGCAGGCAAATCTGCACAAGGTACGGTGACATTGTCGGCAGAGCAAGAAGGTGACCATATCATGCTATGCATTGAAGATGATGGTGCTGGCATGAATGCCGATTATTTGCGCAAGAAAGTCGTTGAAAAAGGCTTAATGGATGAAGAAGTTGCTGCACGTCTTGATGACAAAGAATGTTATAACCTGATCTTTATGCCAGGCTTTTCAACCAAGGACGAAATATCTGATATTTCTGGTCGTGGCGTGGGTATGGACGTGGTGAAAACACGCATCGCCCAGCTTAATGGCGGCATTGATATTGATTCAGAAGAAGGTAAAGGCACACGTATTGCCATTAAAGTCCCTCTGACTTTGGCCATTATGCCGACCCTCATGGTGAAACTAAAAGAACAGGCTTTTGCCCTGCCATTGGTGAGTGTTAATGAGATTTTTCATTTGGATTTAACCAAAACCAATACCGTTGATGGCCAGTTGGTGATCATGGTACGAGAGAAACCCTTGCCATTGTTCTACTTGACGCGTTGGCTGGTCAAAGGCGCTGAGTATGATGAATTGCCTGATGAGGGACACGTAGTTGTCGTCCATGTGGGCACGAAAAAAGTGGGCTTTGTGGTGAATCATCTTATCGGTCAGGAAGAAGTAGTGATTAAACCCTTGGGTTCAATGCTTCAGGGAACGGATGGCCTTGCCGGTGCGACGATTACCGGTGATGGCAAAATTGCCCTGATCCTTGATGTACCTACACTGATGTCATCCCGTGTCCATTAAAGCGGATTGCTTTTGACACAAAATATAAAAAGGCATAAATGATAGATTTACTAAGTCTATTTGGTCTGATTCTTGGGGTTGGTTCCATATTGCTTGGACAATTTCTTGATGGCGGGCATATGGGCACACTCATAAATGGCCCGGCAGCGCTGATCGTTATCGGTGGTACCTTCGGTGCTGTCATGTTGCAGTCACCAGCGAACGTCTTTCTCCGAGGACTGAAAATATCCAGTTGGATTTTCTTCCCTCCACGATTTCATACCGAAGAAAGCATTGCCCGTATTATCGACTGGAGCAATATAGCCCGTAAAGAAGGTCTCTTAGGTTTAGAAATTGTTGCCGAAGAAGAAGAAGACTTATTTGCTCGTAAAGGTTTAGAGTTATTAGTTGATGGTAGCGAACCGGAAGTTATGCGCTCCATTATGGAACTGGAAATAGATGCCAAAGAATCATTTGATACCTTAGCCAGCAAAATTTATGAGGCCATGGGGGGCTTTTCTCCCACCATCGGCATTATCGGTGCCGTGATGGGCTTGATTCATGTGATGGGAAATCTCTCCGATCCCAGTAAACTCGGCAGTGGTATTGCGGTCGCCTTCGTAGCAACAATCTATGGTGTTGGCGCTGCTAATTTATTGTTTATTCCCATCGCCACAAAACTTAAAACACTGGTCAATAACGAAGTCATGTATCGTGAAATGATCGTTGAAGGCCTAGTATCAATTGCCGAAGGTGAAAATCCCAGAAATATTCAACGTAAGTTAGAAGGTTATCTGGATAAAACGACTATCAGTGATGAGAATGAGGGGGAGTTGCTTTAGACTTACTTAAAATTACTTGATTACCCATAAAGCTCCGCCATTTTTAGGAGCTTTCCATTCATAGGTGGCGTTTTCATCGCCACGCATAAAAACCTTGGCATCATGTCTTTTAAGTTAAAGCGTCTATTAAACCGATAACAAAATTCAGCAAGATACCGAGGTAAATGTTTTGAGTTAATGGAATGATAGCTTCCCTTCATAGAGTTTTTAATATTACCTATCATAGTGTTAACCCAGATAAACTCAATTTTATCAACACTTGCCGCACCACCACCCGTGACGATTGGAACATGCTTACAGTCAGCTTCTTTAACCGCAGGAAAACAATTTAACCCATCTGAGTAAACAGTACTTCCAGGTGTTAAATGAGTTTGTGCCCATCGTTTTATTTCACTGGATTTAAACCCTTTAAGCACATTTAAATTCATTGCAATCAGGTGTCCATCTTCATTAGTAGAAACGGCTGCAACGAACGGTGTTTTATTTTCTGAACCACGACCTCTGGAGCCGCCTCTGTGCTCACCACCCCAGTAGGCATCATCAATTTGAATGATGCCTGATAAAGGTTTACTGTCATCACGTTCTTTCATAACCTGCATGATCTTTTGTTTCATACTCCAGGCTGTATTGTAGCTTACCTTAAGCTGTCTCTTTAATTCTAATGCTGAAACCGCTGTCTTCAATTGAGTCATAAGATGAATCGCTAAAACCACTTAGATAAAGGCAGTTTGGTACTATCAAATATTGTCCCACAGGTTGCTGATGTCTGATGATGACAATGGTGGCACTGATAAAGATGGCGATGTTCTAGAGTGCAATAAGTCTTATTGCCACACTCTGGGCAAACAAATCCATCAGGAAATTTCCATTTAAATAAGGCTTGTCGGCACTGTTTGTCAGTGCCATAATCATTAAAAAGCTCAAATAAACTATAACCTTCTTGAAACTGAATTTTATTTTTTGACATCATTCTACTCCACACATAATCTATACTTTAATTATAGTATAATTATAGTATAATTATAGTATAATTATAGTATAATTATAGTATAGTTATCGAAATATGGCGGAGCTTTGTGGGTAATCAAGTAAAATTATTCCTAAAATAAGCCTGTCCGGTATGAATTATGTCAAGACGTAGAAAAAAAGTAGAAGAGCATGTTAATTTAGAACGCTGGTTAGTGTCTTATGCAGACTTTATTACCCTATTGTTTGCTTTTTTTGTTGTCATGTATGCCATATCCTCAGTCAATGAAGGCAAGTATCGCGTGTTATCGGATACCTTGAATGAGGTCTTCAATGCGCGTCCGACCACTATTTCTCCCATTCAATTTGATAACGCCTTAAAAGAAAAACCAACCTTATCTGAACAGCCGGATGTCATTGATATACCTATTCCAGAGCATGACGATATATTGACACCAGCAGAGAATCCAGAGCTGGAAACCTTGTCAGAAGAGATTACCAAGGCGGTACAACCACTAATTGATGATGATTTAATTCAGATTAAAAAAACCGATGATTGGCTGGAAATAAACATTAAATCCAGTGTTTTATTTGGAAGTGGTAATGCGACATTATCAGAGGATGCAGAAGAAATTTTATCAATCATTGCCTCGCTGATAAAAACCTATCCGAATGACCTACAAGTAGAAGGCTATACCGATAATATTCCTATAAAGACCAAGGCTTTTCCTTCAAATTGGGAATTATCTTCCTCTCGTGCTGCGAGTGTGGTGCATTTGTTTGAAGACGAGGGGGTTGATCCTAGGCGGATGCTGGCCATTGGCTTTGGCCAACATCGTCCTAAAGGAGACAATACCACAGCAGCAGGGCGTAATGAGAACCGCCGTGTTAGCTTGGTCTTATTGGGCAAGGGTGAGCAACGAAAAATAATGCAAAAACGTAATCAGGCGCTTAAACAAGCCACTCAAAATGTTAATGATACGATCCAAATTAACGATCCAAGTGAAGGTTTCAATCCCGTCTTTGATATTCAATAATTAGTGTCCATCTGTTTATTCTAGAATTATTTGATAATTGTGGCTGTAAGGTGGGCACGCTTTTTGTGCCCACGCTGAAAGTGTGAATACAAGGTATTGAGTCAGCGTGGGCAGATAAAACCATGCCCACCCTACTATTTTATACTGACAAAAAAACCTATTTACGGATGGACACTAATTAGTCATTCCTGACGATACTTTTTGCTCAGTTTTAAAAAAATTATGTAAAACTTAACTGTTTTGGTTTAAATTTTGCATGTTATATAGCAGTGATACTTGGAAATGCAGATCCTGTTATTTCTTGGTGTCATAAAGCGTGTCACAAAGCGTGTGCTATAACGTGTACTATAAATGGTTGAACCGTATTTATAATTGGGGACAAAATAAGTGAAAATTTGGGCCGTTGCAAATCAAAAAGGCGGTGTGGGAAAAACAACAACAGCAATCTCTCTGGCAGGCTGGTTGTCCGTAAAAGGTAAGCGAACGCTAGTCGTTGATCTGGATCCGCATGGCTCAATGACTAGTTATTTTGGCCTTGACCCAGATTCATCGGATAAAAGTGTTTATCAGGTGTTTCAAAAAGCGGCTGCTAAGCAGTATATGGATATTAATGAGGTGATTCAGCCTACGCGTTTTGAAAATCTGTCAATACTGCCTGCTTCCACTGCTATTGCGACATTGGATAAGCAATTGGGCACTAAAGAAGGCATGGGACTAGTCTTGGCCAAACAATTACTCGGCCTTAAAGGGCAGTTTGATTATATATTTGTTGATTGTCCTCCGATGCTAGGAGTGCTGATGATAAATGCCTTAGCAGCTTGCAATCAATTGTTAATTCCAGTGCAGACAGAACATTTAGCGCTAAAAGGGCTGGATAGAATGTTGAGCACCATCAAAATGATTAATCGTGCCAGAAAAACGCCTTTAGATTATGCCATTATTCCCACCATGTTTGATCGTCGTACGCGTGCGGCGATTGAATGCTTGAGAATTATGCAAAAAAATTATGATCCAAAAGCATTAAAGAGAACCTTGATACCGGTCGATACTAAGTTTAGGGAAGCTTCTAGAGATGGAGTGCCTTTACCGATATATAGCCCTCTTAGTCGAGGTTCTGTGGCCTATAAATTATTGTTAGATGTGTTATTAGCTGAGTTTATTCATGAGTAATGAGCAAAACAAAGATTCTTTGTTGGTGGATCAAAAAGATGCCCTGAGCTTCTATTTTGATGCTTTGCTATTGCCTGATGAAAATGAATTAAGTGAAAATTTTGCTGTAAAAGAACAAGTGCCAGATGAGGTGTTATTACCTTCTGACGATAATCTCATACAGGCTGAGCCACAAGAAATAATCGTTCTAATGTGGCTATACTTAACCGGACACACAACTTAAAATAACTAAAAGATAAAAAGTGTGACCTAAAATGAATGATCAAACAAAAAAACCGAATAAAAGCTATACATCAGAATTTAAAGAATCAGCTGTCAAATTAGCTAATGAGACGGATCAACCTGTTTCTCAGACTGCCAGGGAGCTAGGTGTTAATGTAAATACTCTACATACCTGGATCAGTAAATATTCCAAACCGGTGAAGACGGTAGCCAATAGAAGTGATGAACACATTTATGATGAAGTAAAACGTCTGAAAAAAGAATTGGCAAAAGTGATTCAGGAGCGTGATTTATTAAAAAAAGGCCACAGCGTACTTTGCAAGGGAAACTTTGTGAAGTAATGTGGCTAAAAAGTGTGACCTAAAATGAATGATCAAACAAAAAACCGAATAAAAGCTATACATCAGAATTTAAAGAATCAGCTGTCAAATTAGCTAATGAGACGGATCAACCTGTTTCTCAGACTGCCAGGGAGCTAGGTGTTAATGTAAATACTCTACATACCTGGATCAGTAAATATTCCAAACCGGTGAAGACGGTAGCCAATAGAAGTGATGAACACATTTATGATGAAGTAAAACGTCTGAAAAAAGAATTGGCAAAAGTGATTCAGGAGCGTGATTTATTAAAAAGGCCACAGCGTACTTTGCAAGGGAAACTTTGTGAAGTACGCATGGATAACTGATCAGGCTAAAGATTACCCGGTAACGATTCTGTGCCGTTTTATGGATGTTTCCCGTAGTTGCTATTATGATTGGGTTAGCTCTCCTAAAACGGATAGAGAGAAAGAAAATGAAGCGCTTACTGAGCAGCTAAAAAACTGTTTGAAGACAGTCGCAAGACTTATGGAACCCGTCGTCTTAAAAAGAAAACTGGCTGAAAAAGGCGTTCATATAAGCCGCCGGAGAATTGGTCGATTAATGAAAAAAGCCGGTTTGTTTTGTAAAACGAAGAGACGCTTTAAAGCGACGACTAATTCCAAGCATAATAAGCGTATATCTCCAAATTTACTGGAAAGAGAGTTTACTGTCTCTCAACCTGATCGCTACTATGTGGGTGATATTACCTATATTGCCACCAAGGAAGGCTGGTTATATTTAGCGGTTGTCATTGACTTATTCTCTAGGCAAATTGTTGGCTGGTCGATGGATGAGCGAATGAAAGCCAAGCTAGTCAATGATGCTTTACTGATGGCCATATGGAAGCGTAAACCAATGGATGGATTGCTTTGGCATACTGACCGAGGTAGCCAATATGCCTCTGATAGTCATAGAAAAATATTGTCGGATCATAACATAATTCAGTCTATGAGCCGCAAAGGAAATTGCTGGGACAATGTATTGGTACGCTTGATCTGCCTGAGTTGAGTGTGGGTATGAACATTGTTTATGCTCGTGATACTGCATTGGAAGACCTGTTAAATGGTTACACATTGGATGCGGTTGATTTTAGTAGCATTTTGCCGAATTGGTTAAGCGGGAATTATGTCATTGGTTTAGATATTGAAAATATTGTCACCGGTGCTGGAAATACGACGGTAAAATTTATAGGTGATGCATCCATTCAAGGTACGTTGACCAAAGGTGCAGGAGCACTAACGCTGGATTATAGTGAGTTTTCTGGAGTGGCTAGTACTGATCCGGATGCGGGTGTTGATTTAAAGGTGTTGCCTGAAATTACCCTGATTCCAGAGTTTAACGTGGGGCCTGTCACGGTCAATGAACTTGCTTTTCCTGGCATTGGTTTTTCATTGGGTGCAGCCTCCGGTGTTGAAGGTAATCGTTTAATGGGGCTCACGCAATGGGCTGATTTTCTGGAAAATTGGGATGGTAACTGGGGATTGGGCAATGATTTTCTTAATCTGAATATTGCCAGCTTAGCAGCAGCTGATATTGCTGTGACAGGCTTTAGTTCTGTTATAGGTTCAACAGGAAATGATAACCTGAAAGGTAATGATGACAATAATGCCTTTGATCTCTCTGCTGGTGGTGTCGATAACGTTGATGGCGGCGATCAGAAAAAAGATGGTTTTGATTCAGTAAAATTTGCTGATAGCGAACAAGTTATAGTGGATCTGCAAGGTGCAACCGCTTATACCGGTGATTATACAAGTTTATTAGCGCCCGCTCAATTGACACGTAATAGCAATGATAGCAGCAATCAAATACAAACCTTATCGACCAATGCAAATGTGGGTGTCTTTTCTCTGTCTTATAATGGTGTTAAAACTACACCATTAGCCTTTAACAGTAGCGCAAAACAAATAGAGGATGCCCTGAATGCTTTGGCTAATTTATCCGGTGTCAGTGTTTCTGGACAGGGAAGTGGCAATGATCCCTGGGAAATTATTCTTGGTAGCACAGGTAATTTTGATGCCTTAACATACAATACGAACAACATCACCTTAGTGACTGTAGATGCCAGCAATAGTATTCAGTTTGGTTTGTACCAATTGGACACCAGTGCTTTAACGACACGCGCCACCATCAATAATATTGAAGCCATACAAGGTGGCTCACAGAATGATCTCTTCTTTGGTGCAAGTGGTGATAACCGCTATCAATTTTCCAAGGGCTGGGGACAGGATATTATTATTGAGCAATCTTCATCTGGTGAAGATTTGTTAGAATTTGTTGATTTCTCAACAGCGGAAAAAGATGCTTTAAAAGACTTGAAACTGGGTGGTATTCATGTTTATTGGATGGATAACGGCACCAGTATTGATTATGTTATTGCCCTTAATACCGAAGGCGAAGTCCCCGATGATAAAAAAGCCACCTTTAATCTAGGCAGTAATTGGGCTAAGTCAGGAATAGGTACTGGTATTCAATTATTAAAAAATACCATAGGACCTTTGCAAGCAGAAACCGCTGGTATTAAAACTGGTCTTGTGGCATTGGACAGCACTTTGGCCAATGCTGCATTTACAGAAGCAAAAACACTTTGGACAGCTGCTGGACTGACGGGAAATCTAGCTAATTTTACTTTGGCTTTTAGTGATTTACCTGATAATGAACTGGCTAATTTTGATGCCACTAATAACATTATAAATCTTGATATTACTGCTGCTGGGCATGGTTGGTATACCAATGCCAGCGGTACACCCGATGCTGATAAAATTGATTTGTTGACTGTGTTGGTACATGAGATGGGTCATGCCGGTGGTTTAGAACATAGTGCCAGTGACATCAGTGTAATGAATAGCACTCTGGCAACGGGTGAGCGCTCTATTGATATCAGCAGTCTATTAGCCAATGCAGTAAAAAGTGATGCGGATAAATTACTGGATGGTTTAGGCGCTCTGGATCAATGGAGTAATAATTTAGGGACAAACCTAGATAAGGAATTAAGCAAAATTGGCTTGCCCTTTATTGGTGATGCCTTTTCGACTTTGGGCTTGGATCAACTGGCCAATAATGCCGTGGGGGATTCGGTTGCGGTGTTGAAAAATTCACTCAATGACTATCTCAGTAGTACAACGACCCCCGACATTGATGACCTACTGAATTATTTTAACAATGATACTAATTTAAGCAACTTTAAGATTAGCCGCAGTGATAGCTCAATTCAGTCCTATGCCGTCATAATTGAAGTGATCGGCTTTGATGAGAATATCGACATCAATCTGGATGACTGGTCACTTGATAGTTTGCCGATTGATTTACCTTTTTCTGTGCAATCCGGTACACCTTTAAATATTAATGGTGGAGTCTTTTTTAACTTTGATTTTGGTTTGGATGAAAATGGGAATTTTTATAGTGCCGATCCGGGTCTTGAGCTATCTTTGTCCATTGGTGATGACTTACATGTATTGACACTCAATGGCAGTGCTTTAGAAGTTTCCGGTGATGTTCGATCGGTATTGGCAGCGGGTGATGCCATTCAAGTGGTTGATGATGAAGGCAATCTATTATATACCACCATTAATGGTACTCCTACATACAATGCCGTCACCAATATCACGAGCCTAAGTATTGCGGCATTACCCGTAGGACTATCTGATGGTGAAACTCTGGCATTGCGTAAAACCCTTGATATGAATGTTAGTATGGGCATTATCGGTCTGGAAGTAGACAATGGTTATTTTGACTTCGATGCTGGTCTTGGTCTGTCTTATGAAGGTCGTCTGGGTATGGCGGCACTTAATGGCGATGATGGTTCTCTGGCAGGCACACCGAAATTGGATACAGTATTTGAATATGATATTCAATTACCGGTTAAAGCCAGTGGTGCACTCAGTAGTGTGATGGATGGTCTGGGCCTGATTACTGCATCATCGGCCAATCTGGCAGGTGATTTGTCACTAACGCAATTAATTGGTTCTATTCCTAAAACCATTGAAATGCAGGGGCTCGGTGACTTATTCCAAATTAATGGCATTTCTCTGGACATGCTATTAGATGCTCTACAGGCTATATTGACTGAATTAGAAAATGGTGGCCTGGATGAAGACATCCCATTACTGGGAGTGAGTGCGAATGATGTCCTGGGTGATGGCACAACAGATTTTGTTAGTGAATTAAATGCGGCAATTACGACGGCACGCAATGCCGATACGCTTGATCAAGTGACTGATATTATCAATGATCAAATGGAAGCTTTTCTTGGTTTGGATGCGACGGCAGATCCCTTTAAGTTGACCTATATGGACTCAACCTTAATGGCTGATTTTGGCCTGGAGTGGTTACTAACAGAACAATATCCTCTGGACTTTGATCTAGCGACATTAGACCCAACGGGTATTATGAAAGACTTGGGTCTGGTAGCGGATGGGCAGGCTGATTTGGCTTTGACTGGCTTGGCTGCAGTAAACTTTGGTATCGGTTTGGATGTTTCCGATATCAGCGCACCTTTGGCTTATGTCACCGATGATACAGGCATCGATTTACGCTTTGCTGCTTCAGCAGAAGATATTGCCATGAAGCTTGGTTTTAATGTTGATCAGCTCACAGGCATTGATTTAGATATTGGCGTACAGATCGAAGAGGGGCTCGCGTCACTGGATCTATTTTTAGAAGTTGGCCTGGATGATGTCGATGATGGACGTTATGCTATTGCTGATGTAGCAGATACCTTCTTTGTTGACGCTGGAGGTGAAGCATTAATTGATTTACCTCTGTATTTCCCGATTCGCAGTATGCCTCTGGGTGGCAGTACCGATGATTTAGATGGAGATGGTACTGCAGACAATAGCCTGTACTTAGATATGGGTGTTTTTTACAGTAATACTGATGGCTTTTCTTATACCAGTCCCAACACATCCATGCCTGATCTGTCATTTGATTTTAACTTATTTAATCTTTTAGCCGATCAAATCAATGATCCCAATAATGTTCTAATCGCCATGGAAAATCTCTTTGATCAAATTGATAAGATGGCCGATGGTATTGATAGCGTGGAATTACCGCTGATCGGTGGAGCGCCCTTTGATTCATTGGCTAGCGAATTACGTGATCTCAGAACCAGTATTTTAGGCGACAAGTCTACAGGGTCTTATACCTCTGGTATGGGCAAGGCCTTACTGGATGGAGTAGTAGCCGGTGATACTGTACTCGACTTAGTACGCGAAGAATTGTATCAGGGATTGAAAGAAATAAATGATCCGCTATTCAGTTTCTTGGTGCCTAATAGTGATGATTATGGTGCTTTGCAGTATTTAGGCAATGGTCAGTTGGACACCAAACCCGTGTCTAGTGCTGATGATATTCAATTGAGCCTAACCGATGAGGGAGAGCTGACCTTTAATCTGATCTTCGGTGGTGTGTTGGTTGATGAAGCATTAGCTATTGATTTCAGTGTTGGTGTGCCAGGATTTTCCTTAGGGGCAGAAGATGCCGAACTGTATACTAATATTTCCTATTTAATGGGCCTGGGTTTTGGCTTTGATTCTCAGGGTGTTTTCCTCGATACCAGTGGTATCACTGAAAGTGGTGAAGAAATCAGTCTGGATGTGTTTGCTGGTCTGGTTAAAGGTAGTACCTTTATTGGCCAGCTAGGTTTCCTACAAATGGAAATTGCTGATCTGGGTAATAATGGTAGTTTTGATGGTATAGATTACGGTAGTGGTATCAAAGGGCATCTGGGCGTTGATCTCAGTGCTGGTGGTGATGGTCGTTGGACTGTCGGTGAAACATTGGGTATTGAAGCGCTAGCTTCTTTATCGGCTGCGGCAGAATTATATACCGAGGTTGATACCAGTTTAGGTGATGTACTACCTGAAATCAGTACCACGATTATTTACAATCAAGTGCTGGCCAATGCCAGCCTATCCAGTTCTGGCAGCTCCATTAGCTTTGGCTTACCAGAAATCGAATTAAAAGATGTGACCCTTGATTTAGGCAATGTGGTTAACGGTATTCTAAAACCAATTGTCGATACTATTGGTGCTATTGTTGATCCTCTTGCACCACTGATAGAGTTATTGACTATGGAAATCGATCTTGGTGTCGATAAATTCCAACTCATTGATTTAGCCTATTTACGTTTACCATTCAAGGTTGTTGATATTGCCAAAAAAGTGTTGAATATTCTGGGTGAAACCATTGATTTTGTGAAAATGGTCAGGAGTATGTCGGTTGATGGAGGTATTAATTTTGGTGACTTTGTTCTGAGCAAAAATGTGCTTGAGAATGAGGGTAAGGATGGAAAAGTTACCAAGAGTGAGACGAGCGGGAATACGCTTACAAACACCTCAAAAGATAAAGCGGCTTTAAATGATCTAACGAGAGGGCCTGATCAAAAGGGCTTGAAGGATAAAAAAGGAGAGAAAAGTTTCCGTATTCCGGTGTTAGAAGATCCCGCATCAGTCATGAATTTATTATTAGGCAAGGGTGAAGTTGATTTATTTTGGTACGACTTGCCAGATTTGGAACTCGATTTTTCATATTCAAAATCAGTACCTATTTTCACTGGCATGAATGCCATTTTCGGTGGTGCTATTGGTGCTTATACCAATTTTGACTTTGGCTTTGATACCCGTGGTATTAGTCAATGGGCTGAAAATGATTTTTCTCTAGACAAAAGCTGGCAAGTATTTAATGGCTTTTACCTAGATGATCATGGTTTAGAAAATACACCTGATGACAAACCCGAAGCGGTTATTTATGCAGAAGTGACCGCTGGACTCTCTCTGGGCTTAGCAGGCTTAGTCGAAGCCGGTATTCAGGCGGGTATTAATGCCACTATAGAGTTTGACCTGAATGATAAACTGACGGATATAAATTTAGCAGGTGAACTGGTTGGTGATGGCAAGCTCTATGGTGATGAAATTATTGATAGACTGAGCCATGAATGGTATTGCCTATTTGACACCCGTGGACAGCTGAGTGTTTTTGTTGAGGCATTTTTATGGGTTGGTTTGGATTTAGGTTTTTCTGAAATCACTATATTTGAAGCACGAGAACGCTTTGTTGATGAAGTGATTGCTGAGTTTGAATTTGAATGTGTGACACAGCGGGTTGATGATATTGCCCAACAGTCTGGTGATAGCCTAACGCTGAAATATATCGGTGGTGAGAATGCCAGTGATGCACATAACTATAAAGTTGAAAGCATTGATATTAATGCTGATTTAACGACTGCCAGTCTGCTTCGTCTTGGTTATTTTGATGCAGACACTTATACCTCTTCAGAATTAAGCGCACTTAACACCCAACTACAAACCTACCGAAATTCTTATGCCGGTGAAAAAGCAATAATTGTCTCTATAGGCACACGAGTAGAAATATTCAGAGCCAATGATATTAAGACTATTTATACCGCAGGTACAGCAAAAGATGATAGCTATATCTTTAATGGGCTTGACGGTCTGGTAGATATTCTTGATGTAAACACCCAAAGTGGTGTTGATTATGTTCGTGTTAATTCGGGTGGCGTTAGTAGTAACGCGATGACGGTTAAAGTGAATACCGGTAGTGGTAAAGATCGCTTAGATTCAACTCATAAGTGCAACACTATTTGGTTGTATTTGTGATATTTGCTGGTTTATCGCTGGCTCATGAAATTCCCGGGGTGGCCGAGCGTAGCGATGGCCACCCCGGGAATTTCATGAGCCAGCGACGCGCCTGACGGCGCTACTAAAAAAATCATAAGTACAGCAATGATTTGCTCGAAAAAATGGCCAATTGCTTGTAAAATCGGCCATTTTCTCCTGCAAGAGTAAAGTGACTTATGAGAACTTACAAGCAATTGACACAAGAACAAAGATACTACATTTCGACTGAGATTAAAAATGGCATTTCCCAGTCTAAAATTGCTCAGGCGATTGAGGTGAGTAAATCTACTATATGCCGTGAAATTAAACGCAACGCTGGTTTACGTGGCTATCGATTTAAGCAAGCTCAAGAAAAAGCCGTTAAGCGTCGCTACAATGCTTCTAAAGCAATTAAAATGACGGATGACATGATTGCCCTTATTGATGAAAAGCTTTCACAGCACCAGTGGAGTCCTGAACAGATATCAGGTTGGTTACTGAATGACAAAATGCTACTTCTTAGCCATGAACGTATTTATCAACACATATGGGATGATAAGAAGCAAGGTGGTGATTTACATCAGTATTTAAGGCGTCAGGGAAAGAAATACCAAAAGCGTGGTAGTAACGGTAAAAGCAGTCGAGGACAAATAATTAATCGAATTTCCATTGATGACCGTCCTAAGATTGTTGATGATAAACGTCGTGTTGGTGACTGGGAAATTGATACAGTGATCGGTAAAGGACACAGTGGTGCTCTGGTCACGATTGTAGAAAGAAAAACGCTTTACACATTAGTAGCAAGAGTGAATGGCAAACAGGCTGATTGGGTGACACAAGCAACAATACAATTGCTTAAACCCTTTAAAGACAGGCTTCATAGTATTACCGCAGACAATGGTAAAGAGTTTGCTTATCATGAGCAGGTAAGCAAAGCTCTTGATACAGCATTTTATTTTGCCCACCCTTATTCTTCATGGGAGCGAGGGTTAAATGAAAATACTAATGGACTGATTAGACAATATTTTCCTAAAGATACAGACTTTAAAGAAGTGACTGATAAAGAGGTTTACAACATGATGGAAAAACTTAATAATAGACCTAGAAAGGCACTCGGCTTTCAAACACCATTCCAGGCAATGAAAAAATCATTTGCAAGAACTGGAATTTCCTGCGTTGCACTTCAGAGTTGAATCCGCGTCGTATTGAAGTTGATAGCCTGATTAAAGCTGACTATATACTCTCAGGTGGTTCAGGTAATGACACCATAAAAATTATCAATGAAGCTAATAATTATCTCAGTGCTAAAATTCATGGTGGTAGTGGTGAAGATTTACTCTTTGGTGGAATGAATGATGACACTATTTATGGCGATGCTGATCCGGATATCATTTTAGGCTATGACGGGGAAGATACCATTTATGGTGGTGATGAAGAAGTTGCTTATTACTATACTGCCAGTGGAGAACAACGAGCCGCAATTATTTATCGTACTGATGGAACAGCCTTTGATGCTTATAATGACAAAGGTAAGCCCGTTGATGCCAATGGTGCAGTTATTACCGCCGGTACTATCACCGTGGCAAGACTGGGTGACATTATTGATGGTGGTTCAGGGATTGATGAATTACATGGTGGCAAAGGTGTCGATGAAATAGTCGGTGGTGTGGGTAATTTTGCCGATGTAATTTATGGTGATGCCGGCACTGATATTCTCAAACTGGCAGGGCCGGGGCGTGTTTATGGCGGTGCAGATAGTGACCGAATTATATTAACCGATCCCGAGGCATTAACGGGAAGTGCAATAACGGTTGATGGTGGCGCTGGACGTAATACTCTGGTAGCTGAGTTGAGTAATGAGTCAGAAGTCTTGCATATTTTTGGTGATGTTAATAATTTAGATACAGCAGGGGAATATGAAAAACTCGTTATTCAAGTTGGCTCAGTTAAACATTCGCTTGAGAATATTTCCAGATTAACCATTGATGCCGGAGATGGTGCAGATAAACTCAATATTGATAACTTGCTCAATACGGAAGTGTCGCTGGTTGAAATTGACTTAGGTTCAGTTAAAGCAAAAGCCTGGCAGGCTGCTCGCAATGGTGATGGTGAGCAATTAACCGTAGCTACTGAATATCCCTTGTTGCAAGGACAGCGCCTTTCTGCCGCAGATGGTGCATTTGATTTTGAGCGAGATGGTTTCTATCAGTTAGAACTGAATAACAGTGGAAAATATGCCTTTGATGCAGATGGAAATCCCATTATTGAAACATTGAATAATGATTATAGAATTCAAAGTATTGAACTTCTTAATGATGCACAATTATTAATTCCTACGGGGAGTACGATTATAGGGTATAAACTAAATGGCAGTAATTTGTCATCCTCTCAAAGCAATCCTGTTGATATCGCTGCTGATTACGAACTTGCAATTGAAACCATTGATGGCATTAATGATGTGGATGTCACTGCAGTAGATGGTGGCTATCGCATTGATATACTCGATGCTGACTTAGATCCTGAGGGTAATTATCCTGAGATTGAACTAACTGTTATCAGTGAAAAATCCAGGGATTTAAAATGGCAAGATCTGGCTATTTTAAACCAAGGGGTACAAAGTTTTAACTTCGCCTATACGCTGGCTTCTACAACAACAAATGTTTCTATTACTTTGCAACAAATTCTCGACTCAGATGAACAAAATCAAAAAGATACTAAGAATAATGCCAATCGAATTGCTATTCGTGATGCATTACAAACTATTACGGGTATGTCATCGCTTGATGTCAGACTCAGTGATGACCAGTGGGAAGTTGTTTATGCCGATGGAGAGCCAAATGGTGATTTAAATGTGACGAGCATTGAACATTTCACACAGAGTGTTTTCTTAAAACCGCAAATTATCGCTTTAGAAACTAATTTAAAAACCATTAACTTTAATTATGATGGAAAAGCCACTGGCGAATTGGATTTAAACGGTTTAAGTGATACTGCCATTGAACAACTGATTGAAAGCAAGTTAGCGGCTATTCTTGTTATTGCTGATGTGTCTCTTAGTGCTGTCAATGATGTTAATGGTGGTGAGGTTAAACGTTCGATTGAAATTGATCTGACTGATGCACCTCTGGATCTTTCTGGTCAGTTTACGACACTTGAGGTAATAAAAGATTTATCACTATTGGGTGAAAAGGTTCAAACTATTACTATTGGCAGCAGCCTGAAAACAATCGGTGCTTATTATTCTGCACAACAAACTGCACTATTAGAAGAGTTAACAGAAGTACGTGAAAAGCGTGAAGTATATGAGGCTGATAGTGATGGTAATATGCAGCCAACAGGGGAATATGATTGGTTTCAGGTGAATAAAATCAGTGCTGATCATTTGCAAGATGAGCTTATTATCACTGGTACGGCAGACAATGATAAGTTTACTTTAAGTCATTTTAGCAATGATGCTGGTACGCCCAATGATGATTCAGACGATTATAATGAATGGCAAACACTGAACCTGAGCCAAACTAATGAAGCAGGTGATCGTGGTGTGTCATTTGTAGTTCGTGGTATTGACCTTAGTGATAATGATCCGGCGAATAGTGCAGACATTATTAGAGTACGTGGTGGTGATGGTGAAGACACTATTGATGCCAGTGGCATTATTGAACGCTTAGTTGATAATTTATACCTTGAAGGTCAGGCGGATAATGATCGCATTGTTGGTAGTAAATATGCTGAAAGCATTGATGGTGGTAGTGGTGATGATACGATTACTGGTGGTGCCGGGGTTGATGTTTTCTTTGATAGTTCGGGTTATGACACCTTAATTGAACAACGCGATTTGAATTTTAAATTAACGGATATGAGTTTACGTATCAGCGGTGTTGAAGTTTCCCAGGAGCCGGATACAGGTCTTAAACTTGAAACCCCTATCGATGAAAATGAGAACCTGAAAAACTTGTTTGAATCAGTACGTCTAACGGGTGGCGCATCGGACAATAAATTCTTAGTCAGCAACTTTACTGCTGAGGGTTGGTTAGATGGTAGTGAAGGCGGTGACACTTATCTCTTAAAACTTACTGGCACACCGGATGGAAAATCCTTATTACGTATTCAGGATCAAGGCACTGGCAATGAAACCGATAAAGTGTCAATTTGGGGAGACAATATTGATGACTTCTTTCAGTTAGATGTCGATAAAATTAATAATCTGGGAATTGTGACTCGAACGCTCAAAGAAAATGCGACTGAGTTGTTCTCACGGATTGATATAGACTCACTCAAAAATGGCAGTGAACAACCGGATACACCCGAAAGTGCGAGCGACCTTTTTGCCAACGTCGCAGACTATCAACGCGTATATTATGACTTGGGTGTTGAAAATGTTGCTGTTCATGGTGGTAAAGGTAATGATATGTTTGTCTCCGATTATACTCTGGCAGCAATGAGTATTTATGGTGATGAGGGTAATGATGACTTTATTGTAGGTCGAGTTATTGATACCACGACTATGATGGTTAATGGTAAAGAAATTACGGTCGTTAATGGTGCTAATGGTATTACAGATGGTGTTAGCTTTAATGCTAAGATGTTTGGTGGTAAAGGCAATGATTATTTTGAAGTCAATCATAATGTGGGCATTTTAAGTCTTTATGGCGAGAGTGGTAATGATTGGTTCTATCTGAAAACACTCTTACAAAAAGACGGCAATAGTACCGTATCAACAGAAGAAAATGCAGAAAAAATTGATATTTCTGGTTCCTATGATCAGGCTGGTAAAACCACCAATGATAAAGATGTGTTAATCAGTTATGTTAATAATAACCGTATCAGTATTTCCGGTGGCAGTGGTTTTGATACTTTGGTGCTGGGTGGTACGGCACTAGCAGATACAGTTTATATCTACGAAGCGGCGGGTTCATTTAGAATTTATGTGGTTTCTGATACATTAGGATCTGGACAAATTCTTGAAGGTTTAGACAATGTCGAAAACGTTGCCATATTAACCGGGCAGGGTGATGATGAAGTTTATCTTTATGGACTGCCTGAGGATGTGAATTTAACGATTAATCTGGGGCTTGGTGAAGATACTGTTTACGTAGGTGGTGAAGAGAAAAAATTCACTGTAAGTTATCCTGCCTCATCCTATACAGAAAATGTAGAGCATACTTTTTATGGCCTGGATGTGGACACGACAAGAAGCACTGGTCAGGTGTATGATCCCATCTATATTATGCCTAGAGCGCAAATAAAAGATGATGATGTCAAAGAGTTTTATGAGCGTTGGTTTAATGGTGGTACGGAAATCAATGGCTTTAATCTGGATTCTACTCGTAAGAATTTATTAGCCTTTAATATTCTTAACTCCATGAAGCTTTTTTCTCGTGCCATGATTGAAGAACACACTGAACTATTTCATCGTGCTGGTAATCGTTTGTGGACGCCGGGTGATGCGGTTTATTATGGAGACACCTCTACTAAGGCAGATAATGGCTGGAATTCTGCTTCTCGATGGGGACCTTATGATAACTACTATCATGGTGTTATCAGACCTTTTTATGCAAACATTAACGGTTTGCTTGCTGAGACCTATAGTGGCGGTCAAGGAAGTACAAAGGTGTCTACGACACTGGATGATTTTTATGCGAAGAATATAGGTACCTTATTGGACGGTGTTAGATGGAATCCATCATTGATACTCGGTTTAGCGCCGCCAAGTGGTCCACATTCTGGCTTTGATGGTTTACAAAAAAGCTTTAAGCATTATTTGATGACCGGCATTCAATCTGCGTTTAATGGTTATGCTGTTTCAACCGATGACCCTTGGATTCCAGACATGCTTGCCAATGATGTTGCTAATACCAAAGGTAACCCAGTTGGCACAGATCCTTTCAATGGCTTTGCACTTGATGCTGTGAAAACTTGGGGTGACAGTGCGACGACTGCAGGTGCTAATAGTAAGCTTTGGTATGATGCGCTTTCATTGTTGTTTGAAATAAGAGGCATTGATGATGGTCGAGAAGATGCTGTTGTTGATCGATACAAGGCAATTGATTCCGTTGGCGAATTCTCCTATCGTTTTGACTTACCAGAGCTGGTGAGTGGTGAGCGAATTATGCCAGAAACCTATGACTTATCAAAAATCGCCGGTTTCGTTGAAATTCGAGATAGTGTTGGTGGTAATGATAAGCTGGTTGTTAATGCTAAGGATGATTCTGCTATTGAATTAGAATTAGATCAATTGTCTCGTCTGACCGGTGATTATGCTTATGATAAGAGTGCCATTTCAGGCTTAAGTGATGCAGAAAAAAATGTCTTGATTGAAACGCTCGAAAATATGAACTTTTCAACTGATCAAGGGATTCTAAATCGTCTATTAGATGGTTCGCTTATATCGACGAATGTTGATATCGAATTGGAAGAAAAAGTGGGCAATACTTTTGCTGATGCAGAGCAATTGCGTACTTATCTGGATGCTAATGGCTATGAAAGTGAATTATCATTACGTATCTACCGTCCTGATGCCATTAATTTTTCCTCTATTAAAGCAGACTATCGTCATGAAGCTGATAACTATAGAAATGATTCAACACGTGATGCCTGGGTCGATTACGCCAATAAGTCGGGCAAATTTTCTGAAGTCAGTGGCGAAACAACACCACCTAATTTGGCTCTTGATGGCACAATTATCAATCCATCAGGTAAAACGCTCAAAGAGATTAGATTGTTTTATACCCAGAACGGTGTGAACAAAAGCGGAGTCGTCCGTGCTAATGATTATAGTGGCAATAGTGAACTCAGTGATGAAGAGCGTGTTAAGTCAGCAGCATTACAATTTCTCAGTGATTTAAACAATGGTTATTATACATTACCTTTCTTTGGTGTAGATTCCTCAGGCAATGAAATACTGGATGCGATGGCAATTGGACGTCTAGCTGATGATGTTCAATACAGTAGTGCATTAACGGATGGTGTGTATATTACTCAGGATAGCTGGGCTGATTTTTATCAGGCAGTAATGGGATCGCCCGTTGGTAGTTTGGCCTTTACGCCGGATAATGTTGATGATTTGATCCGCAATGGTTTAAAGCAAACAGAAATAACGGATGTGCGTTTACCTATTCAACAAGGTTTGATTCTAAATACCAGCGTTGCAGGAAATCCGGAAGAAGTTTATATACAGACATTGTTCGATGGTGATGGTTTGGAAATTGGTTTTGAATTATTCACCGAAGTGACCAAAACAGTTCAAGTGAGTTCTGATTTTGTGACGGGGCGTGCTAATGACCGCTATGATTATTTTGATGTGATCAGTGGTGAAACAGGTGCCGGTATCTGGTAACTTCTCAATAAGTCTGTGCATTTAAACAGCACAAACTTTACCTTTCAGCAACTCAGGCAGATATGGGATCAAATTTCTCTTGCTGATCCGGTCATTAATAAAATCCCAGAATGAAATTCCTTGTTTCAAACAAGTTTTCTTTAAACTGACAAAGGTATCTCTGCAAAGTTGCCCATCCTTTGAGCGTGTACTACCACTAATTTTACGCTTAATAACATATTCTCGAATATCATTTTCACTCAAATTATTATGAAGAGGAATATCAGGCCGTTCCAATACCAGCAGTAATTCTGTTTTATTTCTTGCCAATCGTTTCAGTGCCTGATTCAACGTTTCAAAGCTTGTTTTAGTCCGGCACAATTCATCAAAATGTTCAGCAATCGCTGACTTCAACGGATCATCTGGCTCAAGTTTATATTGTTTGAGATCATAAAATAGTTCCCAAATCTGAGTATGTACCCAGTTCAGTTCTTTATCATGTCGCTCATTGAGTGGTAGTATCCGCTGAAACACTCTGTCTGCATGTATCCAACATAATGCGTGCAACAAAATATCAAATTGTCCTGCATCATCACTCACAATCACCAAATCACTTGGAAAGCCACTGTTAATTAATGCCCCCAGTAAAGCGCCTTCTGTGGCAATGCGAACATGCCGTTGTGTTATGATACTATTGTTCTGCAGATAGTATTTCCAGGCTTCTTCATTATCAAAGCAAGTCTGATGACTTTGTTCAATAACGCTCAATGGCTTGTGAGGTAATTTTTCTGCTCCATATAATCAAGTGCTGCATCGTTGAGCGTATAATCAACAGCAGCACCTCGTAACAATTGTAGAAAATTAATCCGGCTCTTATATCGAGTACTTGAAAACCAGGCAAAGGTTTCATTGCCAACGTGAGTACAATAACCATTCTTTCCATCATGACGACTACCCGTATCATCAACATGGATATAAGTACTATTGTTGATACCGGCAGTTAGCAATGTATTTTTTCAGTATGAAAATGGTCTTTGTCATGGATTAAAATCTCATTGATCTGACCCGTTGAAATATCAAAACCTAATTCTGTTAATTGTTGTATTATCAATGGCTGAGTCACTCTCTGGTGATAATATTGATAAACGATATAACTCTGTAATGTATGGCCAAAATGTCCTATATGTGTATCAAAGCTCAATTTTCCTATACAGGTATCACCATCGGGTGTTTTATAGCGAGCCAATCGATAACGAGTATTGAAAGGCTTAATCAGCAGCTCCTGAACAAAATAATCCTGATACCCTAAAAACGTGAATGTTCTGGCAGGTTATCTGGTTTGATAACGGTGGTTTTATGAATAGCCAATTTCTTCTTTCGTTTACGACTTTTACTAGTCCCATTTCCTGAGTTGTTTTTCTTGCTTCCTGAATGACCTGTCGGATTATCATTGTCATCATCCTTTGGCAATTTACTGGCTCTTATTTTAGGCTTTGGAGGTAGCTTTTAAGCTTAGCAACTTCTGTTTTAAGGGCATCGATTTCAACCTGTTGGTTTTGAATGATTTCCTGTTGTTGCTCCATGAAAGCAAGGAGTAATCGGACTACCGGTGTCTTTTCTTCTTCAGGTATCTCTGGAATTGGAGGTAATTTTTTCACTATAATCAATACAGGTTGTTTTCAATAAAACAATTGTATCATGGCTTTTTAAGGCTCTTTAGTTTGCCCTGTGTTGATCAAACTCCCTCTCAGTTAAGATAATATTCAAAAATATTCTATTTCGATCTGAGACAGATCGACAGGATCATTTATAGGGATAAATTACATGGGGCAGTGAAAATGCAATTTTTGTCCTCTAAAATGCTGTCAAGACTTTTTTTGTTTTTATTTCAAGTTTTGCACAGACTTATTGAGAAGTTACGGTATCTGGACCAATGGTATTGAAAATCTTGAAATTAATACCGGTTCAGAAAATGACCTTGTTACGATAAAAGCCCCTTCTACCTTATTGAATGTCAAAATTGATACGGGGGCAGGTAATGATGACAAAGTTCGTCATGATTTATCTGCACGCCCAGATGCCGTACAAGTTAATTTAACAACAGCGGGCAGCAGTCAAATTTCTGATAGTTATTACACTCAATATCAGCAAGATGCTACGGGGCTGGTGGCTAAATCCATTGTGGCACACATTGAAGCTAAAAATAGTGAAAACTTTTTAGTGACCAGTGGCACGAGTGATGACATTATGAATGTTCAGGCAACGTTGGCAGGGACTCATGTTTATTTAGATACCGGATTGGGTAATGATCGTATCTATGTCACTTCCAATGCGAACCAAACTGCTGGTAATACTTTGTCGGGAGCAGATGCTCGACAATTATCGGGCAATTTAGATAGCATCCAAGGTAACCTTTCCATTGATGCGAACCAGGGGAATAATCAATTATTGATCAGTGATTTGGCCGGAACTGTCAGTGATACGATTACTATGAAGCAAGAGGGTTCAGATATTCTATTGCAAGGACTGGCCACTGGGAATGTACGTTATCGTTCAACAGGAGGTGATTATACTCAAGGCTTAGGTATTGCATTAGGTCAAAATTCTGATGACCTGGATATTTATAATGTCTTTAATGGCGCTGCAACAGAAACCAATATCTATGCCGGTAAAGGCGATGATCAAATACAAGTCCATGCTCTAGCAAATGATCTGGATGCTCAATTGATTATCAGAGGTGAACAGGGCGATGACTTTATTGATGCAAGTCTTTCGAATCTAGGTCTAATCCTCAAAGGTAATGAAGATGATGACTATATTTTAGGGGGTAAAGGCAACGACAATATTGATGCGGCGCAAGGCAATAATCGCATTATTGGTAACGCGGGCGATGACATGATTTTTGCTGGTGATGGCACGGATCAAATCATTGGTGATGAAGGTGAAATCATCCGCAATGCTGATGGTTCACTAAAACAAATGATTAGCACCAATTCATCAATCGCTGGTAATGATACTATTGTTGTTGGTGATGGTACTAAGCAAATCATTGCAGGTAGTGGTGCTGATTATGTGACTGTCGGTGCAGGTCGTCATGTTATTTTGGGTGATAATGGTGAGTTAATATTTAACTCCGGTCTATTACGGAAACTGGATAGTCTGGGCGCTGATGACATTGATGGTAATGATACTATTGTCACAGGCAACGGGGATAATGCTATTGCGGGTGGTGGTGCTGATGATAATATTACAACACAAATCGGTACAGATAGTATTCTCGGTGATCATGGTGAAATCATTTTCAATGCTGATGGTTCACTTAATTCAATCAATGCCATAGAGTCAGTAACAATACCTACCCCTGTAGCGATAGCTTCATCAGACTTTTCCTTAGCTGATTTCCCGCAAGTGCCTGAGCCTGAAATAGTACCTTTTCCCGTATTGAGTGGTGAATTTTTTCCGGTTGATAATTTTAATAATATTATTTTTGATCCTAACCAGAATTTAGGTGATTTATCAGGACTTTTTATTGTTACTGTACCTAATCAATTTTTTACCGTTGATTCTGGAATTTCTCTTGGTACATTAAACAAAAATGGCAGTGGTCAGGACACTATTACAACCGGTGATGGCGACAAACAAATTATTGCCGGTGGCAGTGAAGATACTATAACAACGGGTGAAGGTCTGCATAACATTCTCGGTGATAATGGTGAATTAATTTTCGATTCAGGACTTCTAAAAAGTCTCAATAGTGTGGGTGAAAACGGTGGTGATGATATTATTACCACTGCCGCTGGCGATAATAATATTGCCGGTGGTGTTGGTAACGACACTATAACTACAAGCACTGGCAACGACAGTATTCTAGGTGATCAAGGTGTTATCTTACGCAATGACGATGGTAGTCTGGCTTCAATGTTTAGCGCTGAAACTGAGTTTAGCGCTGAAACTGAAATTGCCGGAGATGATACGATCATAGCTGGTAATGGTGCTAAGCAAATTATTGCCGGTAGTGGTGCTGACACGGTGACTGTCGGTGAAGGTCGTCATGCGATTCTGGGTGATAATGGTGGCTTTGAATTTGACTCAGGTCTGCTGCGCACACTAAACAGCGTGGGTGAAGACGGTGGCGATGATACTATTACATCAGGAGTTGGTGACAACGATATTGCGGGTGGCGTGGGCAATGACACAATCAATACCAGCATAGGCAATGATAGCCTTATCGGTGATCAGGGCGTCATCTTACGCAATGCAGATGGTAGTTTAGCTGCAATGTATAGTGTAGAAACTAATATCGCCGGTGATGATACGATTACCGCTGGCAATGGCGCTAAACAAATTATTGCGGGTAGTGGTGCGGATACCGTGACTGTCGGCGCAGGTCGTCATGTGGTTCTCGGAGATAATGGTCGCTTAGGCTTTGATTCTGGCTTATTGAAAGTATTGCAAAGTGCTGGCACACAGGGTGCTGATGACACGATCAATACGAGCGCAGGTGACAATGATATTGCTGGTGGTGTAGGCAATGACACTATTAACACCGTGACAGGTAATGACAGTATCCTAGGCGATCAGGGCGTTATTTTGCGTAATGAAGACGGTACGCTCAATGCGCTATACAGTAGTGAAGAAAATATATCCGGTAGTGATACCATTATTGCCGGTGATGGTAGCAAACAAATTATTGCCGGTAGTGGTGCCGATAGGGTTACCGTCGGTGCTGGACGTCATGTTATTTTAGGTGACAATGGTGGCTTAGACTTCGACTCAGGCTTATTAAGAAGCCTCAATAGTACTGGCAGTGAAGGCGCTGATGATTCTATTAGCACTGGTGCAGGTGATAATGATATAGCAGGTGGTGTCGGCAACGACACTATTAATACCAGTACAGGTAACGATAGCATTATCGGTGATCAGGGCGTTATTCTACGCAATGACGATGGCAGTCTGGCGACAATGTACAATACTGAAAATGTTATTGCTGGCAACGACACGATTGTAGCAGGTGATGGAAGCAAACAAATTATCGGTGGCAGTGGTGCTGATTCAATAACAATAGGTGCAGGTCGCCATGTTGTTCTCGGAGATAATGGCCAGCTTGATTTTGACTCAGGCTTATTGCGAACGCTCAATAGTTTTGGCATCGATGGTGGTGACGATAGCATCAACACCGGCAATGGAGATAATGACATTGCCGGAGGCATAGGCAATGACACAATAATAACCGCAACAGGATCTGATAGTGTATTGGGCGATGATGGTCGAATTTTGCGTAATGCGGATGGCTCACTCAATAGTCTATTTATGAATACCAGCGTTAATACACTCGGTGTCGGTGCGTATCCTATCTTTATCAATGGAGTACCGCTCTGGGTAGGTGGTGATGACACGATTAACCTAGGTGATGGTGATAAACAAATTATTGCAGGCATCGGCGCTGACACCATTTCTACTGGTGCAGGCCGCCATGCAGTCTTAGGTGATAATGGCCAGCTTGATTATGACTCGGGCTTACTACGAACACTGAGCAGTTTAGGTGCTGATGGCGGCAATGATCAAATAACCACCGCTAATGGTGATAATGATATTTCCGGTGGTGCTGGAAATGATCGCATTACCACGGCAATAGGTACTGATAGTATCCTAGGTGATTTAGGTGTCATTATCCGTAATGCCGATGGCAGCATGAATCAGCTCACAAGCATTGAGCCTGATATTGCCGGTGATGATACGATAACGACCGGTAATGGTGATAAGAGTATTATCGCTGGTAGCGGTGCGGATATTATCAACGTTGGCAGTAGTTATCATGCCATCTTAGGTGATAATGGTTTTATTGATTTTGAAAACAATACCCTCAAGCAAATAGTCAGTCAGGGTGCTGAAGGCGGCAATGATCAGATTTCAGCAGAAGGCGGTGAAACCTTTGTTGCCGGTGGTGTTGCTCAGGACATTATTAATACCGCCAATGGTGATGATGTTATTATCGGTGATAATGGTAATATTCAATTTAATAATGGTGTACGCGTCAGCGCAGAAACTGATCCGGAATTTGGCTTAGGTGATAATGATACGATTGCCTCGGGTGATGGTGATGATTGGATTTTAGCGGGTTTGGGCGATGACACGGTTGATGGCGGTGATGGCGGTGATGCGATTATCGGCGATCAGGGCAAGATCGAACACACGGGTACACAAGTCATCATTGAAAATGATATCAATGATATTGCTGGCAATGATACGATAAAGGGTGGTGCGGGCAATGACCGCATTCTCGGTGGCCTAGGTAATGATGAATTACTGGGTGGTCAGGGCAATGACGTCATGATTGGTGACTTGGGCAATATCGTATTGGATAGCTCTGATGGCAGAATTGGCGAAGGTTTACTACGCTTAGCAGATACAGGTTCTTCCGATGTAGGGGGCAATGATCTATTACGGGGTGACGATGATAATGATATTATCTTTGGTGGTATAGGTTCAGATATTTTATACGGTGGTAAAGGTAATGATGCGCTTTATGGTGATCAGGGAATCTATGAATCTAATGGCGTACTGGTTTCATATTACACTACGGATACGTTTAAAGGCAGTGCCGACACACTAAACACACTTGATGGCGGATTTAATATCGCCTTTGGTGGTGCAGGCAGTGATGATATGCAGATCAATCTGGCAAGAGATATTGCCATTGGTGAATATGGATTAGTTCGATTGACCAATGATGAACTAACCCAATTGGATAGGTTGGCTCGGGGCGGTGTTGATTTAGTTGGCACGACCCTTATTAGCTTATTGAGTTCAACGCCCTTACTGGGTAATGCCACTTCCTTTGGTGCGCAAGGTGTTATTACAGAAGAAAGAGTCGGTGTTGATTTAGTTACAGGTGATGAATCAGAGCAATCATTCACCACCTTACAAATTGCCCAACTCGAATTGGATGAAGCCGGTAAATTTATTCAATTATTAGAAACTGACCCAGCGGCAGGCAATGATGAGTGTGAAGAAGGTGATCAAGCATGTCTTGATGCACAAGAAAATCTACAACCGGAAACGCCAGAAGCTGAGAAACTCCCTGAGCAGAAAAGCGAGCAACAAAGTGAGCAAGAAAAAATTGACCTTGCTGAAGATAAGGACTCATCACTAGAACTGATGGGGGCATTATTTGGTATGGCAGCCGTCACCCAAAATGCAGTAAAATCAAAAACTAAAGTCTCTAAAGAAGCACTGGATACACTGGTTAAGAATCAGCGTAAACGTAAATTCCAAACATGGAACTAATAACAATAAAATAATTAATTATAGGAACGAATAGGAAAAAAAATGAGCAACGAAGATAAAACTGAAGAACAAGACAAACAACAAGCGGCAACTCAAGCAAGTGCGCAACCCAGACAACCAAGAATTGTCTGGGACGATAGCAAAATGAAAACCGCCTATGCCAATGTTTGCAATGTCTCCACTACCCGAGAAGAATTCAACTTTGTATTCGGTACTCATCGCAACTGGCACCAGGCTAAAACTGATCTAATCATCGACTTGAGCCAACGTATGATCGTCAGCCCTCAAAGCGCCAAACGCCTATTAAAACTACTGGAAGCCTCAGTAGAAAAATTCGAATCAACCTATGGCGAAATTGAAATGAACAAACCCGCAAACCCAGAAGAAAGTGCCACAGATACCACGCACTAAAATAATGACAAAGGAACTACCTGCAGGCTAGGCAATGTCCTATCCTGTATTCTCCCTGAATGCTAAGCCAACATAGAAGAACCTGTGCCAACTATTAACACAAAAACTGACCCAACGATTAACTCAAAAATTGACTCAACCGAAAAGCCAACAACTGACTCAATAAAAGAGCCGGAAAATTATTCTATAAAAGCAGACTATTGGCAACAATTACAAGCCGATACTGCCAACGATGTCATCCTTAAAGAAAAACTCGAAGCCTGGCTTGCCCTGCAAACCGGCTTTATTCCCAAACTTAAAAGCGCCTTATTACTTTCTCTTGACGAAGCAAGCAATCAACTACAGCCCGTTGCACAATGGGCAGACAAAGAAGCCAAGGCTGCCGATTTATTGGAAATTGTTAATCAGGTCATTGAAGATACCCAACCGCTATTTGTCAATCTGGATGAAAACAATGTCGCCGTAGCATTACCGCTATTATGGGATAAAAAAATACAGGCCATTATTGCCGTGTCACTGGCTTCGACAGAACAACTCATTATCAACAATGCCATGCGCCATCTTCGCTGGGGTGCAGGCATGTTGGAACTGCTCTTTCGTCGCGAGCAAGTGTCATCACAGCATAGACAACTCGAAAGCTTTAAACATTCCGTTGAACTACTCACCGACGTGGCAGCCGAAAAAGAATTTTTTAGCGCCTCACAACGCCTAGCATCCATGCTGGCGGCAAGATTTCATTGTAATTGGGTCGCTATTGGCTGGCAGCAACGCCGTATGAAAGTCACTGCCATTTCGCATCAAACGCAGCAAGTAAACAAAATGAACCTGGTGCGAGCCATTGAAGATGCCATGTCAGAAGCCATCATGATGCGTGAATCAATCGTCTGCCATGAACAGGCAAGTGTCAACCATCCCGCTCATGATCACTTGCTCAAATCGCATCAACTGAGCAATGTATTAACCGTGCCCATGTTTCATAATGAACAATACCTTGGTGCGGTCTGTCTGGAACGAGAAAATAATCAATCCTTCTCGGCTCTGGAAAATGAATTAGTGAATGATATTTTACAAGTGCTGACACCGGTTCTGGATGATAAAAAAAGCCGCGATAAAAATATGTTTCTAAAATTTATTGATGCCATCAATGAACAGGGCAAACGCTTATTCGGTAGTCGTTATTATGGTCGGAAACTGGCAGTGCTAGGGATTATTTTACTGAGCCTGATGCTCGGCCTAGTGAAAATCAATTATCAGGTCAATGCCGAATCCAGTCTACAAGGTGCGATTATACGTATGATTTCCGCACCCTTTGATGGTTATATTGAAGCGGCTCCTGTCAGAGCCGGTGATCGCGTAGAAAAAGACCAATTGATGGTTAGACTGGATGATCGAGACCTACGCTTAGAACGGCTCAATTGGCACACCAAAAAATATCAGCTAAAACGGGAACAACAAGAAGCTGCGGCACAACATGATCGTGCTGAAGCAAAAATCAAAGCAGCAGAAGCAGCACAAGCACAGGCAAAATTAGAACTCGCTGAAAGTAAATTAGCACGCACTCAGTTGACCGCACCCTTTGCCGGTTTGGTGGTTGAAGGTGATTTGAGCCAGCGTTTAGGGGGCTTAGTACAAAAGGGTGAAGTGCTCATGCAACTCACCCCGTTGAATGCCTATCGAATTGAAATAAAAGTCGATGAAGCACAAATTGATCACGTTCAAGTCGGACAAAGTGGTGAGCTTTTATTGCGTTCCCTTCCAGATGAGCCGGTGAGTTTTACGGTCAATCGTATTACCCCCGTGTCGGAAGCAAAAGACGGTATTAATTACTTTACCGTGGAAGCACAATTGGATGAAATACCTACTAGTCTTAGACCCGGAATGGAAGGCATTGCAAAAATTTCCGCAGGGCCACGGTCATTATTCTTTGTTTTGACGCGTAGTTTAACTCAATGGCTGCGTCTCACCTTCTGGAAATGGTTGCCGTGAAGGATAGCTCGCAAGAGCTGCGCAAGCCCATGTTTAGTCAGCAATGGTATCGAGTTGCTGACTTAAAACCACGCTTGGTGCAACACGTCCATATTTCCCGTCAGACTTTTCGTGGTCAGGAATGGTTTATACTTCGCCATCATCTCGAAGGTCGTTTCCATCGTATTCCTCGTAGTGCCTATGCCTTAGTACAACAGATGAATGGTCATCGCACGATGGATGAAATCTGGAAGTCAGTCTGTCTGGCCATGCCGGATCAAGCGCCGACACAGGATGATATTGTTGATTTACTCGGACGTTTGTATCAGCAAAATCTCATTCTCAGTGACAAAATGCCCGACATTGCTGAGCTACAAAAACGCTTTAGCAAACAGCGTCGTAGCAAATGGCAACAACAAATAAAAAATCCCATGGCGATCCGAATTCCGCTATGGAATCCTGAGCGATTTTTACAAAAAACACTCTTCATGAGTCATATCTTTAGTCTACCCGGACTCATTATCTGGCTGTTGATGATGGTGTATTTATTGATCAATGTTGGTATTTACTGGCCAGAACTCAGTCAAAATTTTTCTGATCGAGTCCTCGCGGCTGATAACTTAGTCCTGATGGCAGTGATCTACCCCTTTATTAAACTACTCCATGAAATGTCTCATGCCTATGCGGTCAAACGCTGGCGGGGTCAGGTTAATGAGATGGGGCTGATGTTTTTAATCTTCATTCCCATTCCTTATGTCAATGCCTCGGCATCAATTACCTTTGAAAACAAATATCGGCGCATGATAGTGGGCATGGCGGGCATCATGACTGAGCTGGCCATTGCCTCGGTGGCCTTGTGGATCTGGATACACACCAGTGATCCCTTAGTGCATTCATTTGCTTATAATGCCTTATTGATCACCGGTGTTTCCACGGTGTTATTTAATGGCAACCCATTACTGCGCTTTGATGGTTATTACTCCTTTGCTGACTGGCTGGAAATTCCTAATTTATATCAGCGATCCCAGCAATATATCGGCTATTTATATGGCCGGTATTTAATGCGTTTAAAAGACTCAGTGTTTCATTCTGCTCCGGGTGAACGCCCGTGGTTTTTTAGCTATGCGATTGCCGCTTGGATTTATCGCGTGTTTATTTCTCTGGGCATAGCCTTGTTTGTCGCTCAGGAATTTTTTATTGTCGGCATGATATTGGCTGCGATCACCCTTTATGGTTTATTATTTAAACCGGTTATTAATCAATTACAACAACTCTTTTCTAAATCGCGCTATCAAGGAAAACGTATGCGTATATTAACCATCACGGGCAGTCTGGTGGTATTGTTGCTGGCATTTTTACTCTGGGTGCCCATGCCTTATCGCACTGTGATCCAAGGTGTCACCTGGGCACCCGAAGCCAGTCATATCCGAGCGGCAAGTGAAGGCTGGTTTGAACAGCTAGAGCAAGCATCTGGAACTCAGGTCAAAACACAACAGGCGTTGATTCGTTTACGTAATGGTGAAATTGAAGCTGACCGGCAAGATTATCTGGGCAAAATAAAGGTGTTAGAAACCCGCCTACAACGTGCGCAATCACGGGATCGATCTGAAGGTCCCATTATTTTACAAGAGCTTGAGCATGCCCGTTCTGTTTTGGCGGAAATAGAATTTAGGACGGCACACTTAATCGTTAAATCCCCAAGAGCAGGGCAGTGGTTGGCATTGAAGCCAGAACTATTACAGGGCAAATATATTCAACGGGGAGAATTATTAGGCTATGTATTACAGCCGAATGATCTAACAATTAAAGCCGTTGCCGATCAGGCAGCCATTAATGCCATTCGACAAAATGTCATCAACATTGAAGTACGTCCAGCCAGTGATATTGATAAAATAATCCCAGCAACACTGAATCGACAAATCCCAGAGGCAAGTAAAGTCATCCCACATTTAGCACTAACGTCAACAGGTGGTGGTATTTTTGAAATTGATCCGGCGTTTAATGAACCGGGTTCTTCATCGGCTAGCGCTCAAGAAGTCAGAACCTTTGAAAACCTTTTTCAGTTGGAATTTCTCACTCAAGAAGCCACCAGCTTAAGGTTGGGTGAACGGGTTTATATTCGTTTACAGCATAAGGATGAGCCACTTTTCTGGCGCTGGTGGCGTGACTTGCGCCGTGTTTTTCTTGCAGAATTGGATTTATGAAATCGTTGCTGGACTTATCTCGCTGCCCACCACCCGGTCATCGCCATGCGTATGAGCGTGTGCCGGTGAAGCATGAGGGCTTGGATAAATGGGCGCATCGTCTGCAGGGTGGTCTAATACGCATGACCCAAAAAATTTACAATCCAGTCAATATTTCCGTTAAACCCATTCGTAAGGCGCGTGAACAATTGTTGCAAGACGGTGGCTTGCAAGCAAATTTAAACCAAGTGCGTTATCGTCTGCGCACGGAAGGGCTACAGCCCTCAGCTGTTTTTCAGGCACTGGCCTTGATTGACATAGCCTGCGAGCAAAGCCTGCATAAACAAGCCTATGATAGTCAATTTAAAGGGGCTTGGGCGATCCTATCAGGACGGGTCGCAGAAATGGCTACCGGCGAGGGGAAATCCTTAACCGCTGCACTCGCAGTCTCCGTCGCGGCTTTGGCTGGACTGAGAGTTCATGTGGTCACCGTCAATGATTATCTGGCAAAACGTGATGCAGAGGTCTTTAAACCGCTTTATACGCTATTAGAATTGTCCGTTGATGGTTTAGAACACGAATTTGATATGGAACGTCGTAGTGAAGCCTATCATTGTGATGTGTTGTATTGCAGTAACAAAGAACTGGCCTTTGATTATTTAAAACAACGTATACGCATGGGCGAAGGCTCTATCACCGCCAAACGTCTCACCAGTGGTGGCGCAGAATCAGGCCTCATGCCGGGACTTTATTTTGCCATTATTGATGAGGCTGATAGTGTCATGGTGGATGAGGCGCGTACGCCCTTGATTATTTCTGCTCCGGAAGAAAAGAAAGAGAACGAGGCTATTTTGCGTGAGGCTCTACAACTGGCTCATGAATTAATAGAAGACGAACATTTTTTTAAAAAAGAACGCCAAATGCGTCTGACAGAAGCTGGAGAACATCGGCTTGAAGAGCTAACCGATATTCAGCAATGGCCTTGGTGTTTGTCTTCCTTAAGGGCTGAAATTGTGGAAAAAGCCTTGGCAGCATTACACGTCTATAAACTGGGCAGGGAATACATTGTTCAGGACGATGCCATTCAAATTGTCGATGAATACACCGGACGGGTACTGGAAGGCCGAAGTTGGGAGCAAGGCTTGCACCAATTAATCGAATTAAAAGAACAAGTGACACTCACCGATCAAAATCGTACGGTAGCGCGTATCAGTTACCAGCAATTGTTTCGTAAATACCATTTTCTTGCCGGCATGACCGGTACTGGTGCAGAAGTCAGAGATGAATTCTGGCGCATTTACGATCTGGCAACCGCCGTCATTGCCACCCGAAAAAAAATCCAACGACAATTTTGTGCCTATAAAATTCTCCCTGATGAAACCGCCAAATGGGATTATCTGGCACATCAGGTTAAGCGCCGTAGTGAGATGGGGCAGCCGGTACTGATCGGCGTGCAATCCATTAATGCCTCAGAAATGGCAGAGCAGGCATTGCGACAACATGGCTTGAATGTTGTTGTACTCAATGCCAATCAGGCCGATAAAGAAGCAGAAATTATTGCACAGGCTGGCAATAGTGATGCCATCACCATCGCCACGAATATGGCGGGCAGAGGCACCGATATTGCTCTGAATGCAGCGGCCAGAGAAGCAGGGGGCTTGCATGTGGTTCTCACCGAATTACACGATGCCTCAAGGATTGATCGACAGCTCTATGGCCGTTGTGCCCGCCAAGGTGATCCTGGAAGCTATGAAATGATTTTATCACTGGATGATAATTTACCCAGAACACAATTTAAACCCTGGAAGAAAACCTTATCCAAACATGTCTTACAATGGCCTTGGATAGGTGGCTGGCTTATCAATCAATCTTTTCTGTTTTCGCAAAGGAAGATTGAAAAAATTAATCGTCAGCAACGCTTTCAACTTTTTGAACAAAGTTTACAAAGAGATCAACTTTTAGCCTTTACGGGCAAAGGTGATTAGCCTTATGATAAACAATTACTTAATGAAGACTATAACAATGAAAAACTATCTTTTAGCGATACTATTCTGTCATTTTTTCTTATCCACACTATTGTTTGCCGATGAAACTCCATCTCAGACAATGGACATGACCAAATTGGAATGCATGATAGAACCCATCCAACAGGTTGATATTAGTAGTGAAGTCCCCGGTGTGCTATCAGATGTTAAAGTTGATCGTGGTGATGTAGTTAAAAAGGGACAGTTAATCGCACGACTGGAATCCGGCGTAGAAAAAGCCCGCGTTAATGTGGCTAAAGCCAAAGCTGAATTTAATAAGCGCAAGCTAGCCCGTAATGATGACATGTATAAAAAAGAACTCATTTCATTACAAGAACGAGATGAAGTAGAAACCGAATGGCGAGTCTCCATTATGGAATTAAGCGAAGCCAAACAAGTCTATGAACAACGTCAATTACGCAGTCCCATCAATGGTCGCGTGGTTCACCAAAACACCGATGTCGGTGAATTTACAGGTGATGTGATGTGTCAACACTTTTCCGGACAGTTTTCTAAATATTTTTTTGGCTGTTTCAAGTGATTTTTGTCATTTTGTATTTCCTATCATTTTAGTTTCTCATGTTAACTTTAAACAGATGAAGAGAAAGGGCTTTGCCCTCTGGAACGATAGAGCCGTTCCATTCACCCAAGGTATTTTCACAACGGTAATGATCCTGTTACAATATCTTCACGGCACAGGCTGAGGAGCCGATGGCCGTCAACGGTAATGGGCGGCATTTATGTCGCCTTTTACCCCTCTTCAATCAATCGATTTAAGCTATTTCCTGCTGTATTTCATAATCGACTGGTGACAAATAATCATTAGCCGAATGAAGTCGCTCCCGATTATAAAATACCTCAATATATTCAAATATTGCCTGCTTTGCTTCTACTCTGGTTTTGAATCGACAATGGTGCGTCAATTCAGTTTTCAAACTATGAAAGAAGCTCTCTGATACAGCATTGTCCCAGCAATTTCCTTTGCGGCTCATAGACTGAATTATGTTATGATCCGACAATATTTTTCTATGACTATCAGAGGCATATTGGCTACCTCGGTCAGTATGCCAAAGCAATCCATCCATTGGTTTACGCTTCCATATGGCCATCAGTAAAGCATCATTGACTAGCTTGGCTTTCATTCGCTCATCCATCGACCAGCCAACAATTTGCCTAGAGAATAAGTCAATGACAAACCGCTAAATATAACCAGCCTTCCTTGGTGGCAATATAGGTAATATCACCCACATAGTAGCGATCAGGTTGAGAGACAGTAAACTCTCTTTCCAGTAAATTTGGAGATATACGCTTATTATGCTTGGAATTAGTCGTCGCTTTAAAGCGTCTCTTCGTTTTACAAAACAAACCGGCTTTTTTCATTAATCGACCAATTCTCCGGCGGCTTATATGAACGCCTTTTTCAGCCAGTTTTCTTTTAAGACGACGGGTTCCATAAGTCTTGCGACTGTCTTCAAACAGTTTTTTAGCTGCTCAGTAAGCGCTTCATTTTCTTTCTCTCTATCCGTTTTAGGAGAGCTAACCCAATCATAATAGCAACTACGGAAACATCCATAAAACGGCACAGAATCGTTACCGGGTAATCTTTAGCCTGATCAGTTATCCATGCGTACTTCACAAAGTTTCCCTTGCAAAGTACGCTGTGGCCTTTTTAATAAATCACGCTCCTGAATCACGCCACATTAATGAAGCCATTTTTACTTTGGCGCGTATGGATGAATTACACGTCGAATTAGTTGTTCCTGTCGAATTCTACGGACGTTTTACTCTGGGACAAACACTCAAAGTATTCCCACAAAAGCCGATTGGTGGTGAATATGCAGGAAAAATTATCGTCATTGACCCAGTAGTAGATGCAGGAAGTGGTACCTTTGGTATTCGAGTGTTACTTGCTAATCCAGAAAATAAAATCCCAGCGGGGATACGTTGTACGGTTGATTTAAAGAAAAAAAAATTAGTGGGTGCACCAGAGGTGCATCCATCTAAAAATCAAACCATGGTATAAGTAAGAAAGGATTATTATTAACAAATAAATATCTTTATTACTTCATGCCTATTACTAAAATTTGTAATTTATTCCTGCATAGACTGAGCGACCCATGCCCGGTACAGGCAATCCCCAGGCAACACTGGCTGGTTTTCCATCGCTCATGGTTTGCCCTTCACCCATATAGGTGCCACCCAGAGGGTGGTTATAGAATTTATCAAGCACGTTTTCTACGCCGACATCAATGCGTACATCTTTCCATTCATAGCTACTGCGTAGATTGATCAAACCATAGCCACTTGTTTTGATTTCATTGCGGGTGTCAGAAACCTTCGTTTTTTATCAACAAGCTCAAGCTCAATACTATTACTCCACTTGCCAAAATCCTGCACAACGGCAAATCTCGCATTCAGAGGCATAATATTATATAAGTTATCATTGGTATCTTTGTTCTTGCCACGGACATAATTGATTATACCGGTGGCAGTAAAAGCACCATACGATGTCTGTTTAGCGATAGGATAAAAGCCTGAAATGTCTACACCGTACAGCTTGGCTGACTCGTTGACAAATTGCAGATAGACAAAGCGATCGGTTGCAGTTTGATTAGCTGCGGTACAGGCGCTATAAGCCGCAGTTGAGTTACAGCGCGCAGCATCAATATAGCCATCAACATAGGTATAATAGGGGGTGGCTTGTAAGCCCCATTGGCTTTGTGTGGCATCATGAAAATCGAAACTTGCACTAATGGTATGGGATATTTCAGGATCTAAATCTAAGTTACCAACATAGCCATTACCATCACCAGCCCAGTTAACCATACGCATCGCCATACCACCTGTTGACCAAGCATAGCGTTCATAGAGGTTGGGGGAACGGGTTTTTGGGCATAACCCACTTCAATGGTGGTCATATTATCGACGGTATAACGTGCCAGAGCAGTCAGATCAATATTGTTGTCTGTAATGTCTCGATCAGAGGCATTAAATGTGGCAGCTTCTGATGCATAACTGGCATTATAACCCTGTACATCGCCTGCATTCATGTCAACTCTTTCACCACGGATGCCTAATAAGGTTTGCCATTGTGGATCCCATTGTGCTTCCCACTCGGCAAAGAGGGCTGTACGGTCTCGCTCACCATCGTTAATATTAACAAATGTGTCTGGCCACATAGCTCTACCGGATGGATCCCACCAATCATTAAGCGTGTAATTCTGTAATTCAGCGCCAATTTTTAATAAGTCTCGTGATGAAAGAAAAATGTCTGCTTTTATAATGCCCCCGGTATTTTTACCCTGTGTGTCCATTGGCATACCTGCCGCACAGCCCATCATGCCTCCACTGGGGGTGCATGGAAGGCCAGTCAGATACCAATATTGCTTGTCATCATCAAATTGCATTTTATGACGAGTTCTTTCTTTGTAGACTCTTGCTTCGAGTTCACCCCAATCAAATTCGCCTTGATAATTTAAATTATATTGTTCGCTATCATTGGCGGTCATATCCATCCGTTGATTAGTCCACCCTTGGTAGGGAATATCCTGTTCGCTGTATTTAAATTCAAACTGATGATTTTCATGTTTCAAAGCAAGTGAAATGGATTGATTAGTGGATTTATAGCTACTTGAACCGACTTCGTCACGATCTAAACGATTGGCACCTAGAGTAGTCTGTCCCGCAGGTTTAAAGTTATCGCCTGCAGAATAATTATCAGACTGAGTTGTTGAACCTTGGTAACGGATACTTAACTTTTCACCCGCCACTGTGGCAGAAATATTGCCGCCTTGAGCATTACCATTACTACGATAAAAAGCACCCACTTCGCCTTTGCTTAATAGACCTTCGCCATTTTTGGCAAACTCAGGTGGGGCTGAATTGATTAAAATTGTGCCGCCAATGCTGTCGCCACCGACACTAATCGGTGATATGCCGGCAAAAACTTCTGCACTAGCAACATTGCTGGGATCGATATAGGAAAGAGCTGGATTCATGTGGTTTGCACAAGCAGAAATTAAATCCATCCCATCAACTTTAATGCGTAAACGATCATCGGCTAGACCTCGAATAACAGGTAAACCTGAAACACCACCCGATTGTTGTATGACTAAGCCAGGTACATTTTTTAATAGTGATGCGGTATCACTGGTAGAAGGTGCTATCGATTTTAATTTTTCCACAGTAAGGGTTGAGGAATCGAGTGTTTGTTTAATCGCTGTTGCAGAAACATTGATACCTGCAAGCGGCGCCTCCTCAGCAATGGCGAGGCCATGAGTCAGTGTTGCAATAAGTGTTGTAAGAAGGGCACTTCGCTTATGAAATGAAGGGTGCATCATAAAAATTCCTTTGTAATCGGAGGTTAAGTCTTAACTCCAATAAAGCAATTTTTGCACCATGTTATTGTTTTATATTTTAGTTCAATGGCTTAAATCTATTTTTTAAATATTTTTTTTAACATTACTATATTATCATGTACCTTGTTGTGTCATATGAATTAATAATTGTGTTATATGACACAAATAAGGTTGGCTTATGTTTTTATAAATCTTTGACCAAAACAATTGCGCCACGAATATCACCTAATTTATAGCCTCTGGCTTTATCCTGAGGGTATAGGCTAGATAGTTTTTCTCGACATCAGGGAGAGCTTTTTCACCATGGCAATGTAGACAAGGCTGAGATATTGCCATGGCTTTCATATAGCGAAATTGTTTTTTGCCATCGATTTCAATGATTTCACTGAATTCCATTTTTTAGGTGATTCACCATTATTCTTTCGGTCTTCAAAGTTTTGTAAAATTTTGTGCTCCCAAGCTTCGGCAACATTGGCGGGATTACGAATTTTTAAAGAGGTGCGACTTAAAGTAACACCATTTTTCTGACTTGCAGTATCAGTGATGGGGATCGCTCTTTCGTTACAAACTTGTATTGCATTGACAGGCCCTCCTTTTTTCATTGCTGCTTTTAACTCACCTTTTAGGCTGCTTGCAAATTGTTTGACGGACTGGCGACTTTCTTGAAGTAGTTGTGTTTGATTATCGCTAGAAAATACAATAGTCGGCAATAAAAAAAGAGATGATAGGACAACAGTAAGTGCTATTGTTTTCATTGAATTTGTTCCTCTAGGTAAAATGAATATGAGGCCATTATCTTTATAAACAAAGGTATTATCTGTGATGAGTGTTACATAAAAAGTATGTATATTTGTTTAGCGTAATATTCTAATTTTTAAGCTTGGATCATAAAAAGACTTTTATCAATCACTTGTTTCAAGCTCACTGAGCAGTTCTGACTCAACTAATTGGTATTCAGCTTTTATTTCATAAATGAGCTCAAATGCCTTTGCTTGATTTTTTTTTCTTTAGAATTACACTCAGATTTTTCACAGAGTTGAGCCAGTTTGATTGCTCCCAGGTTCTTGCTACTGGATTTTATAGTATGAGCTGTTTCCGCAAAAGAGATAGCATCCAACTCTTTTGCAGCCTGAGTTAACAACTCAATTAAATCAGGTGTATTGTCCAGATAAATACGGATTAATTTGTGTAAAATGTCAGGCTGATTAGGGCGTTGTAAATCACGTATCACCTGCCACGAACTTTGTTCAATGGTATCGTTTGAAATGATGGTTTGTTCTTTAAACGTGACCAGTGGTGCAAGATGCTGCTGGCTATCCAACCATAAGGTCAGTTTGTCAGCAATTTCATCAAGAGTAAATGGCTTGCTGATATAGTCATTCATGCCGGCTTGTGTGCAATGCTCTTGAATGCCATCTCTCACGTCAGCAGTGAGGGCTATGATGGGAGGCTCTGTGTTGAGTTGATTTTTTGAACCTGATTTTAAAGTTTGTGAACGTATGGCTTTGGTTGCTTTAAAACCATCAACTTTAGGCATGTGGCAGTCCATAAAAATCAAGTCCAATGAATGTTGTTCGGCTACTTCGATGGCTTCAGCACCATTGTCTGCAAGGAGTACCTTACAGCCTAAAATTTCTAACATGGTTTTTGCTAATTCTTGATTGACCAAGTTATCTTCTGCAACTAATACGGTTGCTGAGTATTGAGGGGTTTTCTGAGCGCATTCATGGCCGCTATTAAACACAGGTAATAAATCGGAATCGCCTTGCTCTAAAGTAACGGTAAACCAAAACGAGGCACCGGAACCATAATTACTCACTACTCCAATTTCACCACCCATGAGAGAGACGAGTTGTTGACAAATAGAAAGCCCTAAGCCGGTGCCACCATATTCTCGACTGGTTGAGCTATCAACCTGTGAAAAAGAATCAAAAATAATATCCTGTTTGTCGAAAGGAATACCGATACCACTATCATCTATTTCAAAAAATAGACGTATTTTTTCTTGGGCAGTATTTTCTTTTGTCCTATTTTCTTGAGGTGATATTAAATCCGCTTGATTCAGTTCTGGAATAGAGCAACGTAAAGTGACTTCGCCTTTTTCAGTAAACTTAATGGCATTATGATGTGTCAACACTTTTCCGGACAGTTTTCTAAATATTTTTTTGGCTGTTTCAAGTGATTTTTGTCATTTTGTATTTCCTATCATTTTAGTTTCTCATGTTAACTTTAAACAGATGAAGAGAAAGGGCTTTGCCCTCTGGAACGATAGAGCCGTTCCATTCACCCAAGGTATTTTCACAACGGTAATGATCCTGTTACAATATCTTCACGGCACAGGCTGAGGAGCCGATGGCCGTCAACGGTAATGGGCGGCATTTATGTCGCCTTTTACCCCTCTTCAATCAATCGATTTAAGCTATTTCCTGCTGTATTTCATAATCGACTGGTGACAAATAATCATTAGCCGAATGAAGTCGCTCCCGATTATAAAATACCTCAATATATTCAAATATTGCCTGCTTTGCTTCTACTCTGGTTTTGAATCGACAATGGTGCGTCAATTCAGTTTTCAAACTATGAAAGAAGCTCTCTGATACAGCATTGTCCCAGCAATTTCCTTTGCGGCTCATAGACTGAATTATGTTATGATCCGACAATATTTTTCTATGACTATCAGAGGCATATTGGCTACCTCGGTCAGTATGCCAAAGCAATCCATCCATTGGTTTACGCTTCCATATGGCCATCAGTAAAGCATCATTGACTAGCTTGGCTTTCATTCGCTCATCCATCGACCAGCCAACAATTTGCCTAGAGAATAAGTCAATGACAACCGCTAAATATAACCAGCCTTCCTTGGTGGCAATATAGGTAATATCACCCACATAGTAGCGATCAGGTTGAGAGACAGTAAACTCTCTTTCCAGTAAATTTGGAGATATACGCTTATTATGCTTGGAATTAGTCGTCGCTTTAAAGCGTCTCTTCGTTTTACAAAACAAACCGGCTTTTTTCATTAATCGACCAATTCTCCGGCGGCTTATATGAACGCCTTTTTTTCAGCCAGTTTTCTTTTAAGACGACGGGTTCCATAAGTCTTGCGACTGTCTTCAAACAGTTTTTTAGCTGCTCAGTAAGCGCTTCATTTTCTTTCTCTCTATCCGTTTTAGGAGAGCTAACCCAATCATAATAGCAACTACGGAAACATCCATAAAACGGCACAGAATCGTTACCGGGTAATCTTTAGCCTGATCAGTTATCCATGCGTACTTCACAAAGTTTCCCTTGCAAAGTACGCTGTGGCCTTTTTAATAAATCACGCTCCTGAATCACTTTTGCCAATTCTTTTTTCAGACGTTTTACTTCATCATAAATGTGTTCATCACTTCTATTGGCTACCGTCTTCACCGGTTTGGAATATTTACTGATCCAGGTATGTAGAGTATTTACATTAACACCTAGCTCCCTGGCAGTCTGAGAAACGGGTTGATCCGTCTCATTAGCTAATTTGACAGCTGATTCTTTAAATTCTGATGTATAGCTTTTATTCGGTTTTTTTGTTTGATCATTCATTTTAGGTCACACTTTTTATCTTTTAGTTATTTTAAGTTGTGTGTCCGGTTAAGTATAGCCACATTATTACTAAGCAAGTTAGTAATAATCTGCTGTAATCGGTTTTTGTCACCGATCAGTACTAAATGTCTATCAATATTAAATTCTGAACGTAGAATTAAACGTAAGCGCTTAACGAACAGCGTTCTTTACCTTTTCCAATTCTGATTTTTTAAAATTCCAGGGAAGCAATGCTTCCAGCTTTTCAACCGTATCCGCATAAGGTAATTGGGTTAATACATAGACCATATACGTATATGGCTCAATATCATTGGCCTTAGCGGTTTCAATAAAACTATAATGAACTGCACTGGCATGTGCACCCTTTGGCGTATCTGAAAATAACCAGGCCTTTCTACCCACGCAGAATGGACGGATAGCATTTTCTGCCAGCACATTACTGATATTCAACCGACCATCTTCACAATAAACAGTCAGCTTAGGCCATTGATTATTAATATAGGTGAGTGCTTTTCCTGTCAAGCTGTCGTTCGGCACTTTGCCCAGGGTGTTATCGACCCATGTTCTTATTTTCTCAAGAAGCGGCAGGCTCTGTTTCTGACGAACCTTAAATTTTTCATTAACACTGGCTTCTTTTATCTCACGCTCAATTAAATACAGCTTATTGATATGGGCCAGTGCCACATCGGCTTTTGTAGGCTTTTGATTGCTCTTTTTTTCTTTGGTTGTGCCGTCTGAGAATCTTTGAATTTACGGCGAGTGTGATCCCAGCAGCCGACCGATGTGGCATTATTTTGTGCACACACGGCATTGTAACCGGCATAGCCATCGGTTTGCAGATAGCCGCTAAAGCCATCAAGCAGGCGCAGTGGTACTTCCTTCTTACGAGAAGGATCGTATTCAAACAGCACACTGGGTTGTCCAGGTGGCCCGCCACGACTGACCCACATGTATTTGTTCGAATGAGCACTGAGTCCCGGCTCTTTTAATACTTTGAGCACCGTTTCATCCATTTGGATGATGTCACCCGACAGTTGATGTTCTCGCATGAGGTTGATGAGCGGCTGGAACTGATGAGCCAGTTTAATAGCCCAATTGGCCATGGTGGCTCGGGTTATATCGCCGCCATAGCGTGATAATATGCCTTCCATTCGATACAGAGGCAAACCATCGGCATATTTTGAGATAATGATGTGTGCCATCAGGTGAATACTGCCCATTGATTTAGGTAATGGATGTTTTGGCATGACCGCAGCTTTCATTGAACGACTGTCTGTGTCATTGGTGCCTGCAAAGACGGCTTTTTCCTGGAAGTATTCCAGTATTTGGACTTTAGCTGGAATGATATCCAGCTCTTCTCTGACTTTAGTGTAAAAACCTCAATGGCACCGGCTTTTTCTTCATCTGTCAGATCGATGAAGACAGGGACTCTTGGAATAGTCTTTGAGAAAGGCTTCCTGCCTGTTTTTTCTTTCTTCTTAGGCGAAGTGGTTTTAGGTTCAGGGAGCCCCTCATCGTCAGCCGCCTGCTCAGCTTCATCAAATAAGCGTTCCTGACCATCACTTTTTTCACTGCTGGGTGCAAAGCGTTTACTACGAGCCAGACGAAGGGCTTCTTCCAGTATTTTTATACGGTGGTTTTTCTGTTCAATGACACTCAACAATTCATTCTTGTCCGCGTGTGAAAAAGCGGAAAATATAGAGTCGTTTTTGTGGATTCAGCCTTGTTTTGCATGGCTTTATTATAACAAAAAATAGACTAAAAGTACTTAAAATACAGACTCATAATGCAATTTCTTATGCGGTTTCATGACACTGATATCATAGCCGTCTAATAGCCAGTTGATTTGTTGTCCGGTGATATTCATCAGGTCATCTTCACCCTTTGGCCATTTGAACTTTTCTTCTGAGAGACTTTTGTAATAGAGTACAAAACCGGTATTATCCCAGAAGAGGCATTTAATTTTATTACGCTGACGATTGGTAAAGGCATACAGATGGCCTGCAAAAGGATTATGACCTAATTCACATTCAACAATGGCACTGAGGCCAATAAAACTTTTACGAAAATCAACAGGCTTCAGATAGAGATACACCTGTGGCAGGCTGAGTGATGGACGTATGGCTGACTTCATTGGAACAGTCCTGCTAATTGTTTTACCAGCTGTACATTATCGGCAGTCACTCCTTCAATGCGTAGCTGATTGGGTAATTCTACAATTAATGCTGAGGTGCGGGCTGAATAGTGTTTCGGGGAGGATAGTTGAATAAAACCATTCCCCTTTGTCATCGCACTGGTTTGCGTTGTTGCACCCAGCAACTTACGCTTGTAATAGCCAAAACGTTTGATGGATAGCCCATGTTCCTGACAATAGGATGCCTGGCTGATACTGTTTTCATTCCATTGATTAACGTGGTCTTGCCAAAATTGTTTTGAGTTGGCTTGGGTTTCTGGTTTCATTGATATGTCTCATAATTAATCGATGGATTGATTATGAGGCAGGGGAGATATTTTTTGAATAACGCTAGATGGTTAAGCGCTTACAATTAAACCTTTATCTTTCGCGTCTTCAGTAAAAAGTTCCAGTGTTTCATTAAGCAAATTATTTGGACGAAAGGCCTGTTTTTCCAGAGTTAACTTGCCTGATTCAAATTTTGAAAAGTCGAGAATTTCGTTGATAATAATTAATAAGGATTTTCCTGAACGCTGAACTGTTTTGAGCAGTTTGTTTTGCCTTGCAGACAATTTTGTACGTAATAATATTTCAACCATCCCTAGAACACCATTCATTGGAGTGCGAATTTCATGACTGATGGTGGCCATAAATTCACTTTTAACCAAGTTTGCTTTTTCTGCAATATTCTTTGCTTGTAGTGCTTCAATGGTGATACTTTGTAGCTCCTGATTTTTTTTGTAGAGGTCTTTGGTGCGATCAGCTACTTCAGTTTCAAGGCGTTGACTATAGCTTGCTAATTGACTGTCACGCTGTTGTATTTCATTGAGCATTTCATTAAATACATCGACCAAAGTACCATACTCATCACCGCTAATTTTACGCGCACGAATATTATATTTTTTTTCTAGTGAGACAGATTTCATGGTTTGCATTAATTCTGTAAGTGGTGTCGTAAAGGCTTTTTGCAGTTTGGTTGAAATGATTATCACGATTAAAAATGAGATAAAAGCAATGGTCGCAATGAGTTTGTAAAAATTATTTAAGCGTTTTATTAAAGCATTTTGCTGATAAATAATATTAATTGAACCAATCTCTTCACCCTGAAGTTTAATTGACCGTTTAATGAGGTAATAGGTATCATTAATGTTTGTTCTAGCCTTATTGTCACATTGCCAGGTAGCAATATTGAGTTTTTTAAAAGAGGCTTTGTTTTGATAATCAGGTGTTATATATTGACTGAAAAGTTGACCGTTACTGTCACATAAGTTTGTCATAACAATGTCTGGATGTTTACTAAGTGCCTTAAGCATTTCCATGGTGGCATCCATGTCATAAAAAGCCATTGCTGCAGCACTATTCCAACCGACGACATCAGCGAGGGTCGTTAATTCATCGATGGAATTGGTATTCGCCCGTTGTGTTTCATTATAAATGATTGCCGATGAGACTAAAAACAAGCCGATAGCAGATGCAATACTCATCATCAGTATCAATTTGAACTTAACAGACCAGTTTTTAAACTTTGTAAACATTATATTTTTACTCATTAATGGACTGAGTGAGTAGGGGGTAATTTATATAGATATAGATAATATTATATTATTAGCAATATCTAATGTATATAGGGGCTTACCTAGGCTAATTGAAAATAAGTGTATAGGGAATCTATCGTTTATTGACTTTTTTTAGAAAGGGAGAATGTTAATTGTTGTTAGTAAGGGTTATCGCATGTTTTTACATAATAACATACGATATAAAAACCTTATTTAGCCGCTTTTTTCAGCATACCATGTTGTACGGCCATAACTGCTGCCTCAACTCTAGAATGAATATTGAGTTTACGCAAAATAGCTTTGACGTGTAATTTTACCGTACCATCAGAGATATCCAGGTTACGGGCAATCACTTTATTGCTTTGGCCTTCAGCCAGTAAAAATAGAATTTCTGTTTCTCTGGGTGTTAATTCAGAAAAGGGGCTGGGTTCAGGGGCTGGGGGAATATGTCCCTGAACAACTTTAGCAAGGATTGGCGTTAAATCAGGTGCAACAACGGTCTTACCCTCATGAATATCTTGTAAAGCTGTAACCAGCTCATCAGGTTGCATACCTTTAAGTAAAAAGCCTTGCGCACCACATTGCAGGGCTTCGATTAAGTCCCGCTCATCATCAACCGTAGTAAGGATGGCAATGGGCATTTTTTCGCCTTGCTCACGCAATTTTTTTAACACTTCAATGCCATCCATATCAGGCATACGCATATCTAGGAGGACCACATCGGGTTTTTTCTCACTAACGATGTTTAAGCCCTCCTGACCGCTGCCGGCACTGGCGATGACTTCGATCCCCATTCGTTCCAATAGACCCTGCAAGCCTGCACGGAAAAGGGTGTGATCATCAATTAATAATACTCGCATAAGTTATATCTTTATTCGTTAGGTGTCATTAACTGACTAAATTAGGGAAAAATTTGACCGATTTCTCGACCATCGCCTGGGTTGGAAATGTTAACAGAATTTGCGTGCCCTCACCAGCTTCGGTTTCGATTGAGATATCGCCACCGATACGTCGAGCGCGTTCTTCCATCACACTGATGCCAATATGTTCACCCAGACTATTGGTTAAGTTGGGGTTTTTCATACCAATACCATCATCTTCAATTAAAATTTCACATTGTTTATTGTTATAGTTAGGGTTTTTGGGGCTGCGCGCCAAGATACGTACGGCACGTGCTTTACTGTGCTTGCCAACGTTGGCTAAGGATTCTTGAACGATGCGTACAATTTGAAATTCTTGATCTGATTTTAGATCCATCGACCATTCGTTCTGGAAGAAGATGGAAATATCGTGATTGGACTGAAAATTAGACACCAGTTGTTCTATGGCAGGAATCAGTCCCTGTTTATTCATGGGGGCTCTAAAGTGCGTAATGAGTCCCCTGACTTCACGATAGGCTTCATCAATGCTTTCATGTAGACGGGTGACTTCTTCACGCTCTACAGGGATTTTTTCTAAAACATTTTCTTCTAAAATAGTGACCTGGAAGCGTAAGCTGGCTAAGGTTTGTGCTAAAGAGTCATGTAGTTCATGTGCCAATAGCGTTCTTTCCTTCATCACGGAGTGTTGTCGAGTATCTTTATCCAGCCGTGATTTTTCAATCGCCATACCCAGATGTTTACCGATACTGGTGAGCAATTCTGACAAATCTTCACTCATATAAACATTGGGCTTATCAATGAATAGATTATAAATGCCCAAATGTACGCCTTGATGCTCCAAAGGCACAGCAATGATTTCGGCATCATTACCATCAAATAAGCGCGTACCAGAAAGTTTGGTACAGGTTTTTATTGATACGTTGCACTCAACAGAGCCTTGGGTAAGCGAAGTGCCACAGAGACAACGTTTTATGGGAACGTAGCGTTCTTCTCTGACGAACTGATCATTTAAGCCAATAGAGGCGACCATTTTTAATTGATCATTATCGGTGCGTAGGCGGACTGTGCCGGCTCGCGCATTAGTTAGGCTCACCAGCATCTGTAAAAAACGGGATAATAAATCATCCAGATCCTCAGAACGGTTGATGGAGGTGGCTACTTCATAAAGAATATTGAGTGAGTGATTTTTTTCTTCGACTTTATGTATTTGCTTGTCTACTTCCTGTTGAAATTCAGCAGACAGACTTTGTAATTTGTCACTCAGAGAATTGATATCCACGGCCAATTTGGCAAATTCGCCTTTTTTTGGCATGGGCAGACGTGCAGAATAGTCCTTTTTCTTCATTTGCAAAGCCCAATTGCGTAAATGAATAAAAGGGGTGACTAAATCGTGACGAATTAAGAATGAAATACGAAAAATAAAGAATAGACCGACCAATAATATAATCATATTTAGCCATAGTAATAAGGTATGGTTATTGATTATTTGATTAAGCGATAGAAAATTTAACCCGGCCAGTATGATAAGGACATTGCCCAAAGTAATCAGCGGTAAAAATAAACGGCTATACTTCAATTGAATAGGCTGGCGATTTAAGTCTTCAGTTGCTTTTGAGGCTTTCTTTACTTGTTCAAGAGGCATAGGGTTACTCAGGAGCCTGTTGCTTTAACAATAGACTCCTCCCGGAAAAGATTCTAATTGGTTTGATGATAACGACTCAACAGAAGTTTATTCAGTTGGTAGTTTATTCTGTAGGAACCTTATAATTAGGATCATTTGGGTTTTTAAAAATAAACTGATTATCTTCACCCTCAATTTCGACATAGTCGATTTCCATGCCCTTGGTAATTTCCAATAAATCATTGTGAATAATAATGTTGATACCACGTATTTCATAGAGGCTATCATTGTCATTTTTTTTGTCAAAACCCATTAAGTATTGAAAACCTTTATGGTTTTTATGTTTTGTTACTGCAACACGTAGTGGATCGCTTTCTCCACCACTGTTCTTTATCTGTGCATTGATTTGATTGGCTGCGTCTTCAGTCAGTTTTATCATAGTTCTTCTCGCTTTTGTATTTTAATAGATTAATGACTATTTTTTTGTGTGTTATGAATAAATTGTATAAATCGTTGTGCCCAATGATTTTGCTTGGTATCTTGCAAATGTGCATAACAGGCTAAAAGATTTTTATAGACTACTCCGTCATGCTTGCCGTCAATACCACTACCACGGTGGATTTTATAGGCATATTCCAATGGTTCAGAAATATTGACCAAATGGGAATAATGAAATTCATGGGCTGATATGGTCATATCTTTATCGCTGTTATTACTTGGATGATGGTTATTACTTGGATGAAGCGGCCAAGGCATCGCATTGGTTTCACTAAAACGAATCAGACCACGCCCCTGAGGCGTTTCTTCCATCTTTGCATCAGCGGGTACTATGCCGACCATCTCAACTTGTTGATCTTGCCATAGAATTTTACGGCATAAATACATGAGGCCGCCACATTCTGCATAAGTCGGCAGGCCATTTTCGATAGCATCAAAAACCGATTGCCGAAAAGATTGATTGGCATGGAGTTCTTTTAAACGCTCTTCCGGGAAGCCACCACCAATAAATAAACCATCAATGTTTTCTGGTAATAGTTTATCTTTGAGTGAATCCACTTCAATTAACTCAGCCCCAGCTTCTTCCAATGCTTCTAAATCCCCAGGATAGTAAAAACCAAAGGCACTATCATTAATATAAGCAAGGCGTATTTGTGTTTTTATGGCCTGTGTATTAGGGCGTGTTTTAATTGCGCTCTTTAAATGCTTGGGTGAATGCAAATGACTGATTTCAACAATCTTATCCAGGTCAACCTGAGCGGAAATAATATTGCCGATAGCGCTGATTTTTTTTTGTGCTTCACCATCTTCATTGCTCGGCATGAGCCCTAGGTGGCGCTCTACGATTTCAAGACGTTTATCCTTATGCACTGCACCCAGTACAGCAACATCAGTATAGTGTTCGATGACTGCGCGTAACTTGCTTTCATGTCGCGAGCCACCCAATTGGTTTAAAATAACCCCGGCGATTTCAATGCCGGGGTCAAATGATTGATAACCAAGAATGAGCGGGGCAACTCCACGGGTCATGCCACGGCTGTCTAAAACCAGAATAACGGGGGCATCGACCAATTTTGCAATGGCGGCATTACTATTACTGCCATCTAAATCAAGGCCGTCATATAGACCTTTGTTGCCTTCGATCAGACTCATATCACAGGAGGTCATTTTACGTGAGACGAGCTGTAGGATTTCATCCCGGGTCATGGTGTTGAAATCAAGTGTATAACAGGGAGTTCCAGACGCGCTACCATGCCAAAGTGGATCAATATAGTCAGGCCCTTTTTTAAACGGCTGAACTCGGAGTCCGCTATTTTTCAGTGCCGCAAGTAGACCAATGGTAATGGTTGTTTTACCGGATGATTTGTGTGCGGCTGAAATAAAAAGTGGGTTTGCTGAAATAGGCATAGTTTAGTAAGTAAGGGCAAACTGAAAGTTTTTCAAGGAGTTAGTTGATTGTATGCTATAGGTTAAGCAATAATCTATGAAAAAAAAAGGCCGCATAAGCGACCTTTTTTTCGTTATAAATAGCCTTAGGCTATTACAACAATCCTTGCATTATAACGAAACGATTAACGTTTCCAAGAAGAATTTTTTTCTTCGTGAGCCATGTCTAAAACTTGAACTGCTTTTTCCATGAAATCATCTTTATAAGTCTCTAATGCATGACCAGCACCAGGATTAAAATAGTCATCAGGGTGCATACCATTTTCATTTTCATATTTGATGAATTTAGTTTGCATGTCGATTAGTTCTTTGATTAGTTCTGCTTTAGTGCTCATTTCATGTCTCCAAAGTACTGAATTATAGTCAGTGATAAGCTAAATTATGTGACATAATATATCTGAGAAAGCGCTAATATACTATATCTATAAAAGGGTAGTATCTAAATAGGGTAGCAGCTATCGAAAATAGTGCAAATGCGGTTTAATAACCACCTTTACGTTTACTTTCTGGTAAGCCTGAAATACGGCCACCTTGTTTGCTTGGATCTTGTGGAAACAGATTATACAAATCCTTAGAACCAATTTTTTCGTTCCATTTAGCGCCCATTTCTTTAATCAAGGCACGGGTATTAGGATTTTTTCCACCATTATTTAAGTACTGATCACGTAGGAAGTTAATTAAATCCCAGTGCTTATCCGTTAATTCGATATCTTCATCGGCTGCCATTTTCTTTGCAAGATCTTCACTCCAATCAGTGATATCAACCAGGTAACCGTTAGCGGTTGTTTCAATATCTTTACCATTAATAGTAATAGCCATTAAATCTGCTCCGTAAATTCTTTTATTAAAAAATAATAAATCTTATATTTATGTGATTAAATTGTTTAAATATCAATTGCTTGAAGAACAAATAACAATGTTATAAAAAACAATCATTAAAATTTGTAAATTAGTAATAATTTAAGTGGATAAATAATATAATTACTTACCCATAAAATACACCCCTCAAAAGAGATAGGATGGTGTTTATTTGCTCATTTAAACAAATTATTCGTCATTGACGGCAGTAATCCCTTTTTGCGGGATAAAAATACCACAACCATAACTATAATAATCGCCCACTCCATTTTCCTGTAAAATAATAGATTCTTCCGGTGATATATCAGCAATCATTAAACTTCGGGTTTTTATGTGACCGTTATTGCCTTTTAGATAGTGCGATTTACCACAGAGCATTTTTCTTGCGGTAATACCTAAAGCAAGGATTTGCTTGTGAACCTGATGCAAAAAAGCTTCTTCATCATCATCGGTATCAGGAATATGCACATGGCGGGCAACAATCGTCGTTATAGTGCTGAGTAACTGACGGTCGGAGACACCAAAGGTTAATTCATCCCCATCGATGGAAATTGTTTTCCCGCTTATTGCTTGTAAATCAAGTTCACGGCTTTTAGGAATACGTATTTTAAGGCGAGTTCTACGTGATAACTGTATCACCTCATCGGCAAAATCATCCGTTCGATTCCAGCCATTACCTGATTGAGGAATATAGATATGGTGGATTGCGGCTTGGGGTTCATCTATAAACCAGGGCAGTAATTCAGTAATTGCATTGGTTAACATCCAAGCGTGATCGAGCTTAATCTGTTTGCAGCTGAGCTTAAAAGAAAGATCAATTACATTGTCAGGAGCTATATAATCGTTCGGTTTATCTTCATCACTCCAAAACATGATATTATTCTCTTCGTTTTTATAAATAAAAATTTTAAATTCGCGAGCTACTATTAACAAGCAACTTATTTGCTATCGTTAGATATCAACTATCTTAGCCTAGGCTAAGATGCTAACTATAATAAGTGCTAACTATTTAAGCTACTAACGACTGTAAGTGCTAGGGGCTGGTAAATTTAGCTTCTAAATCGGATTCCCATTCATCAGGTGTATCTGGGTAGGGGGGCTTAATATCGATATCAAAAAACATCTCACCTTCTTTTGCTTTAACTTTAATTAATTTAATCAAATCAGCATAGGTCTCTAATTGATGGTTCTGAATTAAAACTTCACTTAATATTAACATAGAAAAATACTCAACTTTTAATTAGTTAGCAATAAATAGGATTAAAGCCCTTAAATTTCAAGTGTTTTAATGAATAAATTCTATATTAGAAGTGATTAATTGAGTTTAATTGATATTCATCAGTAATAGATTAGCGTTTACTGATGTATAATTTCCTTGCTAAAGATATTTTAGTGAGCAAATCTAAGATAAATATTGAAATAAAGCTAAAATAAATAGCTGAGATGCTTTGGAAATGCTGTGGCATCTATCACTAAAATATTCTTGAATTTGTTTCAAGTTGTTGATATACAAAAAGATTTAAAGTTGAAAAATTTGTGGTTTAGAATGAACTATCCCTTAGTGGATAGTGGTGGGGTGTCATACCTCCCAAAGGAAGGGTTTTATAGTTTATTATTAAGTCCTAAAATTCACTCCATTGTTTTTGTCCGCCTTGTCAAAAATTGATTTATCGTGTATCTTTGCAAGGCTAAAGTTTATGTTTTTTTAACCACGTTTATGTGTGACATTGTCTTAATGTTAACTCAGGTTTTAATGTCAACTAAGCTGGTTTAAAAACAAATGTTAAAATTTTTAAAAGATTACTAAACGATATTTTGTTAGTAGCACCAAATTTACCTAAGGGAGAAAACCGTGCCTAAAGTAACGATCTATGATACTCCGATGCTAGATGAGTTGGAAAATGGCGAATGGCCTAGCTTTATTACAGCGTTTAAACGCTTAAGAGATGACCATCCAAATGAGCGCATTAATTCAATGGTTGGCGGACTATTAGGCCAACTGGAACATTCCTACGAAACTCGTATGGGTTGGTGGAAAGGTGGAACAGTTTCTGTCTTCGGTTATGGCGGTGGTATTATTCCTCGTTTCTCTGAAGTGGCTGAACACTTCCCTGAGTCAAAAGAATTCCACACAGTACGTGTACAGCCACCTGCGGGCAACTTCTACACTGCTGACATCCTGAATCAATTAGCTGACGATTGGGAAGCTCACGGTTCTGGTTTGCAAACATTCCACGGTCAGACTGGTAACATCATGTTTATCGGTGCAACCACGGATGAAATGCAACCATTCTTTGACAAAGTTAACTCCTATGGTTGGGATTTAGGTGGTGCTGGACCTTGTGTTCGTACTGCAATGGCCTGTGTTGGTGCTGCTCGTTGTGAACATTCTTGTACTAACGAACACGGCATGATGCGTCACTTGGTTAACGAATTCCAAGATGACCTGCACAGACCTGCTCTACCTTACAAATTTAAAGTAAAAGTCTCTGGTTGTCCTAACGACTGTACCAATGCCATTGAACGTGCTGATATGGCCGTGATTGGTATTTGGCGTGATGAGATGAAAGTTGACCAAACAGAAGTGAAAGCATTTGTTGCTGACAAAGGCCGTGACTACGTTATTGATAATGTCACTGACCGTTGCCCTACCAATGCCATTAAACTGGCAGATGATGACACTTTAGTGGTTAACAACAAAGAATGTGTTCGTTGTATGCATTGTATCAATGTTATGACTAAAGCCTTAGCGCCTGGTGATGACAAGGGTGTGACCATCCTAATCGGTGGTAAGCGTACCCTGAAAATTGGTGACATGATGGGTACTGTTGTCGCACCTTTCTTGAAAGTAGACACCATGGAAGAAATCGAATATCTGGTTGAACTGACTGGTGAAATGATTGATTTCTTCGCAGAAAATGCTTTAGAGCATGAACGTACCGGTGAAATGATTGAGCGTATCGGCCTGGTTAACTACCTTGAAGGTATCGGTCTTGACTTAGATCCCAACATGGTTAGCGAACCTCGTCAGTGTTCATACGTACGTATGGATGGCTGGGACGAAGAAGTTAAAAAGTGGTATGACAAAAAAGCTGAAGCCGCAACTGCTTAAAGCTAAGTATCATTCAATGACTTTGTTCAACGTTGCTTGATGGTGGCGTTGAAAAGTTAATAAGTTAAGTATTTCAGGAGGGCATACCTCTTGAATATGAACAAGTTTGTTAGAATAGGAACTTAAAATGGCTGCAAAAAAACCTAAAATGCCTATCGAATCTGGCGCACCAGATGGATTCCAGTATATGCATCCAACAATGCGTAGAAACTTCGGATTGTGGAAATATCATGAAAGACCACGTCCAGGCGTACTAAAGCACGTTGCTCATAGTGGTGACGAAATCTACACGATTCGTGTTGGTACTGCGCGTATTCTTGATGTTTACACTTTACGTGAAATCACTCGCATCGCTAATGAATTAGGCGACGGATTTATCCGTTTCACTATTCGTTCTAACCTTGAATATATGGTTGATAGCGAAGCAAAAGTAGCTCCAATGATCGAAGCGATTGAAAAAGCGGGTCTGATTGTTGGTGGTACCGGTCCTACCATTACTTCTCCTTCCCACACTCAGGGTTGGATTCACTGTGATATCCCTGGTTCTGATGCATCCGGTGTTGTTAAGTCAATGATGGATGAATTGGTAACAGAATTTAAACGTGAAGAAATGCCTAACCGTGTTCATATCACGACTTCTTGTTGTCAGATTAACTGTGGTGGTCAAGGCGACATCGCGATTAACATTCAACATACTAAACCACCTAAAATTGCTCACGACTTAGTTGCTAATGCTTGTGAACGTCCAACAGTTGTTGCACGTTGCCCAGTTGCTGCGATTCGTCCCGCAATGGTTGATGGTAAGCCTACACTTGAAGTAGACGAGAAGAAATGTATCTGTTGTGGTGCCTGTTATCCTCCTTGTCCTCCAATGTTGATTAATGATGCGGTTCATACAACTCTAGCTATCTGGGTTGGTGGTAACCACTCAAATGCACGTGGCAAGCCTACGTTCCAGAAGTTAGTTGCTGCTGGCATTCCTAACAACCCACCACGCTGGCCTGAAGCCACTGCTTTAGTTAAGCGTATCTTGAAAGTCTACAAAGAAGACGGTAAAGATTGGGAACGTATGAATGATTGGATTGAAAGAATTGGTTGGTTCGGTTTCTTCGAAAAAACCGGTCTACCTTTCACAAAATTCCACATTGATGACTGGAGAGGCGCGCGTAACAGCTTAAACGCTTCTACACATATCAACTTCTAATTGATCGAGGTTCTAATATGTTATTGCCTTTGGCTAGTAGCGTATTAGAACTCAATAGGTAAATCTTTAATGAAATTTACATTATTAGTTAATGAAGGACCTTATCAGCATCAAGCATCGGATACCGCGTATCAGTTTGCTAAAGCTGCAATAGAAAAAGGTCATGAAATATATCGTGTGTTCTTTTATAACGATGGAGTCAATAACGCGACTCGTTTAGCAATCCCACCCCAGGATGACCGTAATGTAACGGAAAACTGGGCTGCTTTAGCTAAGGAACATGAATTGGATATGGTTGTTTGTATTGCTGCTGCACAGCGTCGAGGCATGATAGATGCTGACGAAGCTGGAAGACAAGGCAAAGATGCTGATAACATCCATCCTGCTTTTCGTATTTCTGGTTTAGGCCAGTTAGTCGAAGGTGGAATCCAGGCTGATCGTTTATTAACATTTGGTGATTAAGAGGAATAAATATGAGTGAGAGCATAAAGAAATTCATGTTTGTGAACACTAAAGCACCGTATGGTACCGTTTACGCATTAGAATCATTAGAAGTTGTTTTAATTAGTGCTGCGTTTGACCAAGCTGTTAGTCTTGTTTTTTGTGACGACGGCGTGTTTCAAATATCAAACAATCAAAACACAGAAGCTTCTGGCATGAAAAACTTTTCACCAGCGTATAAAGCACTGGGTGACTACGACATCAACAAAATATATGTTGAGACTGAGTCTTTAGAAGAACGTGGTTTAACTTTGGACAACATCATGGCGTTGACGTATGAAGACGAAGATGATGATTGGGCTGAAAAATCATCCATAATACCTATTACACGCGCTGAGCTTGCTGATCTGATGGACGAGCAAGACGTAGTAATTAGTTCATAAGGGGAGATGACACAATGGCAATGTTACACACTGTAAATAAATCACCTTTTGAACGCAATTCACTGAACTCGTGTTTATCTAAATCAAAAGAAGGTTCTACTATTCTTTTGATTGAAGATGCGGTTGTTGGTGCGTTAAAAGGTACTATTGTTGCGGATAAATTAACTGCTGCAGTAGCAAGCAAAAACGTATGTGTTCTAGGTTCAGATTTGAATACACGCGGTTTTACAGAAGCCGATATAATTGACGGAATTAAGATCGTTGATTACGCTGGTTTCGTTGATCTGGTAGCCGAGCACTCAAACGTGCAGTCTTGGCTGTAATTTTATAAAATTTTATATTGGAGTTTAAACAATGGCTACTATTTCTGTAGAAGGTAAAGACATCGAAGTTGATGAGGAAGGTTATCTGGTTGATCTGAGTCAGTGGTTCCCTGCAGTTGCTTCTGTAATGGCTGAAATTGATGAAGTTGAAATGGGTGATGATCACTGGGATATCATTAATTTCCTTCGCGAGTACTATGAAGAGTATCAAATTGCTCCAGCAGTACGCGTTTTAACTAAGGCTGTTGCTAAGAAATTAGGTAAGGAAAAAGGTAATTCTAAGTATCTTTATGAATTATTCCCTTACGGCCCTGGTAAACAAGCATGTAAATTTGCTGGTCTTCCTAAGCCAACAGGTTGTGTATAAGCACAATTCCTAAACTGATATCTGTTGCTTAATGCCTTCTTGCTCTAAAGTATTAAGGCATTAAGCAATAGATAATCATGTATAAGAACCTATTTTATTTATAGCACAGGTTCTTATACATTATATTAAAAATATTATTAATGGGTAGGTAATATGTCAGCGTTTTATGCGCTACTTTTTACAGTGGCTTTTCTTGTCCTAGTTATAGGACTGACGAAAAAAATTATTCAATATTCACGCGTGCCTGCACCGTTGAAAATACCCATTACACCAGCGCCTTTGACAAAAGGTGGTGTGGCTATTCGACTGGCTAAAGAAGCAATCTTATTTGCTGCCTTATTCCGCTCAAACAAATGGACATGGCTATTTGGCTGGATGTTCCATATGAGTTTGTTTGTGGTACTGATCATACACTTACGTTATTTCATACAAGATGTGCCTACATGGCTTGTCTTATTACAACCCATTGGCAAATATGCTGCTTTTACCATGTTTATTGGTTTAACAGGGCTATTGGTTCGTCGCTTATTCGTCGCTCGAATTAAGTATATTTCTGCGCCATCTGACTATCTATGGTTACTGATGCTGATGGTGATTGCGCTAACGGGTATCGTAATGCGCTTTGTTTCTCACACAGATATTGTTGCTGTGAAAGAATTTGCTTTAGGTTTGATTTATTTTAACTGGCAAACTCTGCCAAGCGATATTGTCTTATGGGTTCACCTGTTTTTAGTTGCACTGCTGATGATATTGTTACCTTTTAGTAAGTTATTACATATCCCTGGTTTGTTTTTTGCTCCAACACGTAATCAAGTTGATAACCCACGTGAAAAGAGACATATCGCACCATGGGCTGCAGAATTAGATGCAGAAAAAAATAAAGTTCAACCTAAATAAGAATTAAGTAATGGCTGCCATTCATAATGGATGGTCGTTATTTCTGAGAATTTTTTGAGGATTTAGACAAGTGGCAGACTTTGAAACTCCCGAGATAAGAGAATATCCAATCGTTCCCCTGATTAAAAAGGATGAAATGGCTGGTAATGGACCGTTCGTTTCACGAGCGGAATTTGATACCGATCTTGGCTATCCTGGCGAATTGCCAGAAGACTGGAAAGAAAAAACACTGGACAAAATGGGCGACTTATTAGGTAAGTATCGTTCACTTCAAGTGTTTATGGATTCGTGCATGAAATGTGGCGCATGTACTGATAAATGTCACTATTTTATTGGTACGGGTGATCCTAAAAACATGCCTGTTGCTCGTCAGGATCTGATGCGCAAAGTATATCGCCGTTATTTTACTTTTGCAGGTAAATATTTTCCTAAATTAGTCGGTGCAGTTGATTTAACCGAAGATGTACTGGATGAATGGTATAACTATTATCACCAGTGTTCTGAATGTCGTCGTTGTTCAGTATTCTGTCCTATGGGTATTGATACCGCTGAAGTCACCATGGCTGCTCGTGAAATACTGGCCAATGTCGGTAAGGCGCAAAAGTACTCAAACCAAATTATTCAGAAAGTCTTCAAAATTGGTAATAACCTGGGTTTGCCTGGCAAAGCACTTAAGGGCATTCTTGAAGATCTTGAAGAAGAAGTCGAAGAAGATACTGGCGTACCAGTGAAGTTTCACATGGATAAAGAGGGCGTTGATGCCTTATTAATGACCCCATCTGCTGATTTCTTTGCTGAGCCGCATATTGATGGTTTGATTGGCTATGGTAAAGTACTTCACGAACTGGGTATTACTTGGACTGTGAGCTCTGAAGCATCTGAAGCTGCCAACTTTGGTTTATTTATTGGTAGTTATGAAAATATTCAGCGCATTTCAATGCGTATTCGTGAAGCGGCTATTAAGTTAAAAGTTAAACGCATCATTTTTGGTGAGTGTGGACACGCATGGCGTGTTGGCTACAGCTTTCTCAATACGCTAGCAGGTCCTTTTGACTTCCTCGATCAGAATTATCCAATTCCACAACATATTCTTGAAGTCACATCAGGTGCCTTGGATGCGGGTAAGCTGCGCATGAATAAAGCAGAAAATGATCATTTAACCATGACTTTTCATGATTCATGTAATATTGCTCGTGCCTCGCGTATGGGCGATAAGCCGGGTGGTCAGTTTGATATTCCTCGTGCAGTGATTAAGGCTTCATGTAATAACTATGTCGATATGAATTCAGATACCATTAAAGACGCAACCTTTTGTTGTGGTGGCGGTGGTGGTTTGTTGACTGATGATTTAATGGAACTTCGTATTAAAGGTGCTCTTCCAAGAATGGAAGCGTATAAACAAGTAACAGAAGAAAGTGGCGTAACCAATGTGGCAGCAATTTGTGCCATTTGTAAGAGTCAGTTTACTAAAACATTACCTTATTTTGGCTTTGAAATGGATGCCATTATGAGTGTTCACCAACTAGTCAGTGAAGCAATTGTCATGACAGAAAGTGAACAGGAAAAAGATTTAGATGGTGAAGAAAAGCCAGAAACAGAGTCTGAAACTTAGGCTCTCGTTTTAAATTTTTAACGTATTTTAAGAATGAACATTGCAATATTAAATTGCACCAAACTTAGCTTGATAGGAGAACATTAATGTCAACTGCTGATACAGCTCCGAATGCAGAGAAACTAACCAACACACGTTACGAGGAAACTCGGTTAGATCATACGGGAACACAAGAGTGGGATGCCTGGACTGACAATATTTTTCAGGCTAGCTGGACACATAAATGTCCAACCTACATTAATAGAACACCACCTTGTCAGGGCAGTTGTCCTTCAGGCGAAGATATTCGCGGCTGGTTGGACATCATGCGCGGTATGGAAAAGCCAACTGATGAAAACATGACTCGTGATGAGTATGCTTTCAGACGTTCTACTGATGCTAACCCGTTCCCTTCAGTGATGGGGCGTGTTTGTCCAGCACCTTGTGAAGACGGTTGTAACCGTAATGAACTTGATGACAATGTTGGTATTAACTCTGTTGAGCAATACATTGGTGATTCTGCTAAAGACGCTGGTTATAAATTTAAAGTGGCTGACCAAGAAAGTGGTAAGAAAGTTGCCATCATTGGTGGCGGACCCGCTGGCCTAGCCGCAGCATACCAACTACGTCGTATTGGTCATGGTTGTACAGTGTTTGATGACCATGCTGAACTTGGCGGTATGATGATGTACGGTATTCCTGGCTATCGTGTACCACGTGATACGCTACATCACGAAATGAATCGTATTGTAGAAATGGGTGTTGAAGTTAAACTTAATACACGTATCGGTACTGATATCACTGTTGAACAACTTGAAAAAGATTATGATGCTATCCTTTGGGCAATCGGCTGTAAAGAAGGCCGTGGTCTACCCATTGATGGTTTTGATGAAGCACCGAACTGTATTAGTGGTGTTGCTTTTCTTGAAGCGTTTAACGATGGTCGGTTAAAAGTTTCATCTGAGAAAGTCGTCTGTATTGGTGGTGGTGATACCTCAATCGATGTGGCATCTGTTGCTCGTCGTTTAGGTAATATTACTAATATCGCAGAGAAAGATTTTGCAGAAAATGTTGTTTTGGGTCATACCGCTCATGATGTTGCTGATTCAGCGAAGAAAGATGGCGCAGAAGTGACTTTATTATCACGCTCTTCCATCGAAAATATGCCTGCGGCACAGCATGAAATTGACGATGCTTTACGTGAAGGTGTAACAATCACTGGCTGTGTTAGCCCTATTGCAGTTGTTAGAGACGAAAGTGGTCGTGCTACAGCCCTACGTGTTATCAAACTTGAAGCAGATGGTAAAACAGAGATTGAAGGTTCTGAATACGATATCGAAGCGACATTGATTGTTTCTGCGATTGGTCAAAAAGGTGACATGGCTGGTATCGAAGAGATGGATAATGGTCGCGGCTTCATTGATGGTGATGCACATTACCAAGTTAAAGGTAAGCCTGGTCACTTCCTTGCCGGTGATATCGTACGTCCTCACTTGCTAACAACTGCAATTGGTCAAGCATCTATTGCTGCTGAAACAATTCATCATTATTTTACTAATAAAGACGAAGACCTTAGAAAGCGTCCTAAAGTAGATAAACACACTTTCTCTTTAGAGAAAAAATTAGATGATACTGGTTTAGCTCCAGATGCCTCTCCAGTACATGGCCATGATAGTGTTCGTGGTTCTGATACTGAAAACTTTGCTATCCACAACTATGAAAACCGTTCTTCAAATGACATTATCAGTCATGATAAATTGTTTTTAGGCCACTTTGAATATGAGCCACGTCACGTACGTGACACAATTGATGTCGATTCAGAAGAAGTATTGGGTCACTTTGCAGAACGCCTAGTTGCTCTTACAGAAGAAGATGTCGTTGAAGAGTCCAAACGTTGTATGAGTTGTGGTATGTGTTTTGAGTGTGATAACTGTGTTATCTACTGTCCTCAAGATGCTGTTTTGAAAACACCTAAGGATCAATCTACCACTGGTCGTTATGTTTATACGGATTATGACAAGTGTATTGGTTGTCACATCTGTAAAGATGTTTGTCCAACAGGTTACATTGATATGGGATTAGGTGATTAATATCACCTTGTTCTTAAGCCGTAATCTTGAGTCAGTAAGTAGGAGAATAAATGTGTGGTTGCAACTAAATTTTAACTTTAGTTTTGACTCTTTTTTTCAAAAGAGTCTGCACAAATTGCCACTCGCAGTTGCGGGGCTGGCTTTAATTGCTAGCTTCAGTACTGTTAATGCCAATGAAGTTGAACAGGATGAACTGGGGCCGAAAATAACATTTCCGGAATTTGGTGACAAGAAATGCGTATTACCCGAAGAGGAAATGCGTCGCAGACATCCTGATCTACTTAAGCATGACAGAATTAATACTCTGCGCGAAGGTATTCGGGTTAAAGCGGATGGCAAAGCACTTGATGGCAGCCTGAAGCAATGTATAAATTGTCATGCTACCAAAGACGAAAATAACAAATATGTTCGTATCGATAACGATGAACATTTTTGTGCCTCTTGTCATAAATATGCAGCGGTGACAATTGATTGTTTCCAGTGCCATAGAGACATTCCAGAGGGCAGTGGTGATTTTCATGCACTGACCAATCATAAGGGTACTAACTATACTAATCTGGTACCAGGTACTTATAGTTTGACTGTTAAGGATGTGGCTAATATGGCCCCTGAGGTTCGTTCAGATGATAACTAATAACGAAAATAATAATAAAGATGATAATGCAGTCTCTTGTGAAAATGAGAATAAAGTAACATCATCTCGCCGGAATTTTATTTTCGGTACAGTTGCTGCAGCCGGAGCTACAATTGCTCCCGGAATGATGTTATATCAAACCGCCAATGCAGCCCGTTCACTGGATAAACCAGCATCATCAAATGTTCGTTGGGGTATGCTTGTTGATACCACCAAGGACGTTGACTGGAACAAATGTGTCGAAGCCTGTAATAAAGAACATGGCTTAGGTAATGAAACTGAATCTAGAGATGACCAAAAAACACAATATATTCGTGTTGTTGATGTAAAGAATAAAGGTACTGGCTATAGTATGTCCTTGCCGGTGATGTGTCAGCATTGCGAAAGTGCTCCCTGTGTTGATGTTTGTCCTACCGGCGCATCAATGAAGCGTGAAGATGGCATTGTTTTAGTTGATCGTCATCGTTGTATTGGTTGTCGTTATTGTATGATGGCTTGTCCCTATAAGGCTCGCTCTTTTGTACATGAAACATTAACAAATCAAGCTGAAAGTACGCCTCGCGGTAAAGGTTGTGTGGAATCTTGCAATATGTGTGTCAACCGTATTGATAAAGGACTACAACCTGCCTGTGTTGAAGCAAGTGATGGTGGGATTATTTTTGGTGACTTAAATGATGCTGAAAGCCCCATTTCTAAGATTCTTGCTAAGCAAGGCGGCAAGCAAATTCGTGCTGATCTTAAATTAAATACTGGCGTTTATTACCAGGGCATTTAATTTTAAATATCTTCCGGAATTCATTATTGGATCTTCCGGAAGTATTCATCGTATTAGTCTTAACCACTTAATACCTGGTGTAACGAGTAAAAAAAATGAAAAAATTACACTTTCTTGAAGTAGAAGGGAATACCAAAGGGTTTTATACCTTTCTTGGCATCTTTGGACTGGTTTCTTTAGTTGGCCTTCTTTCAGCCTACTATATGGAACATCATGGCCATTATGTTACCGGCATGAGTAATCAAGTCGTCTGGGGAACGCCTCATGTTTTTGCAATCTTTTTAATTGTTGCCGCTTCCGGGGCGTTAAATGTTGCATCCATTTCCTCTGTTTTTGCTAAGACTGCTTATAAGCCCCTAGCCCGTTTGTCGGGTATGCTTGCGATGGCATTATTGGCTGGTGGTCTAGTTGTTCTACTGCTTGATTTAGGACGTCCTGACCGATTAATCGTTGCGATGACTGAATTTAATTTCGTGTCTATTTTTACCTGGAATATCTTCTTGTATACCGGTTTTATGGGTATTGTTGGTATTTATTTATGGACGATGATGGACAGACCTTATAATAGTTTAACTAAGAAAGCAGGCATGGCCGCTTTTATCTGGCGTCTTATCCTAACCACTGGTACCGGCTCTATTTTTGGTTTCCTTGTCGCACGTGAAGCGTATGACTCAGCTTTATTAGCGCCAATGTTTATTGTTATGTCTTTCTCTTTCGGTTTGGCATTCTTCATGTTAGTGCTTATGGGTAGCTATAAGACAACAGAAAGAGAACTGGGTGATTATATTGTTAATCGTTTAAAGAACCTCTTAGGTGTATTTGTTGCTGCTGTTTTATATTTCGTCATTGTTTATCACACAACGAACTTATATTCGGCTGACCATAGAGATGTCACATTGTTTATTTTAAGTAATGGTGGTATTTATACTTTCTTATTCTGGGTTGTGCAAATTGTTTTAGGCTCTTTATTACCTTTAGTACTTTTATATGGACCAACAGGAAAAAATCGCACTATGATTGGCCTTGCTTCGGCACTGATTATTATTGGTGGTTTAGCTCAGCTTTATGTCATCATCGTCGGTGGTCAGGCTTACCCAATGCATTTATTCCCAGGCATGGAAGTGAGCAGCTCTTTTTATGATGGTGTTGTTGCTTCTTATTCACCTTCACTTCCTGAGTTTCTATTAGGCTTTGGTGGTGTTGGCATTACATTGCTTCTAGTGACCGTTGCTGTAGCGGCATTAAAATTCTTACCTGCTAGTCTGGCAGATGAAGTGGCTAATCCACATAGTAAATAAAGTCTTCTTTATTGCTTAATAAAAAAACCGGCTTATGCCGGTTTTTTTATGCGTATTGATTAAGTTTGCATGTTGCTATATTTGAGCTGACCTGATGTGTCAACACTTTTCCGGACAGTTTTCTAAATATTTTTTTGGCTGTTTCAAGTGATTTTTGTCATTTTGTATTTCCTATCATTTTAGTTTCTCATGTTAACTTTAAACAGATGAAGAGAAAGGGCTTTGCCCTCTGGAACGATAGAGCCGTTCCATTCACCCAAGGTATTTTCACAACGGTAATGATCCTGTTACAATATCTTCACGGCACAGGCTGAGGAGCCGATGGCCGTCAACGGTAATGGGCGGCATTTATGTCGCCTTTTACCCCTCTTCAATCAATCGATTTAAGCTATTTCCTGCTGTATTTCATAATCGACTGGTGACAAATAATCATTAGCCGAATGAAGTCGCTCCCGATTATAAAATACCTCAATATATTCAAATATTGCCTGCTTTGCTTCTACTCTGGTTTTGAATCGACAATGGTGCGTCAATTCAGTTTTCAAACTATGAAAGAAGCTCTCTGATACAGCATTGTCCCAGCAATTTCCTTTGCGGCTCATAGACTGAATTATGTTATGATCCGACAATATTTTTCTATGACTATCAGATGCATATTGGCTACCTCGGTCAGTATGCCAAAGCAATCCATCCATTGGTTTACGCTTCCATATGGCCATCAGTAAAGCATCATTGACTAGCTTGGCTTTCATTCGCTCATCCATCGACCAGCCAACAATTTGCCTAGAGAATAAGTCAATGACAACCGCTAAATATAACCAGCCTTCCTTGGTGGCAATATAGGTAATATCACCCACATAGTAGCGATCAGGTTGAGAGACAGTAAACTCTCTTTCCAGTAAATTTGGAGATATACGCTTATTATGCTTGGAATTAGTCGTCGCTTTAAAGCGTCTCTTCGTTTTACAAAACAAACCGGCTTTTTTCATTAATCGACCAATTCTCCGGCGGCTTATATGAACGCCTTTTTCAGCCAGTTTTCTTTTTAAGACGACGGGTTCCATAAGTCTTGCGACTGTCTTCAAACAGTTTTTTAGCTGCTCAGTAAGCGCTTCATTTTCTTTCTCTCTATCCGTTTTAGGAGAGCTAACCCAATCATAATAGCAACTACGGGAAACATCCATAAAACGGCACAGAATCGTTACCGGGTAATCTTTAGCCTGATCAGTTATCCATGCGTACTTCACAAAGTTTCCCTTGCAAAGTACGCTGTGGCCTTTTTAATAAATCACGCTCCTGAATCACTTTTGCCAATTCTTTTTCAGACGTTTTACTTCATCATAAATGTGTTCATCACTTCTATTGGCTACCGTCTTCACCGGTTTGGAATATTTACTGATCCAGGTATGTAGAGTATTAATGTGGCTATACTTAACCGGACACACAACTTAAAATAACTAAAAGATAAAAAGTGTGACCTAAAATGAATGATCAAACAAAAAAACCGAATAAAAGCTATACATCAGAATTTAAAGAATCAGCTGTCAAATTAGCTAATGAGACGGATCAACCCGTTTCTCAGACTGCCAGGGAGCTAGGTGTTAATGTAAATACTCTACATACCTGGATCAGTAAATATTCCAAACTAATGTGGCTATACTTAACCGGACACACAACTTAAAATAACTAAAAGATAAAAAGTGTGACCTAAAATGAATGATCAAACAAAAAACCGAATAAAAGCTATACATCAGAATTTAAAGAATCAGCTGTCAAATTAGCTAATGAGACGGATCAACCCGTTTCTCAGACTGCCAGGGAGCTAGGTGTTAATGTAAATACTCTACATACCTGGATCAGTAAATATTCCAAACCGGTGAAGACGGTAGCCAATAGAAGTGATGAACACATTTATGATGAAGTAAAACGTCTGAAAAAAGAATTGGCAAAAGTGATTCAGGAGCGTGATTTATTAAAAAGGCCACAGCGTACTTTGCAAGGGAAACTTTGTGAAGTACGCATGGATAACTGATCAGGCTAAAGATTACCCGGTAACGATTCTGTGCCGTTTTATGGATGTTTCCCGTAGTTGCTATTATTATGATTGGGTTAGCTCTCCTAAAACGGATAGAGAGAAAGAAAATGAAGCGCTTACTGAGCAGCTAAAAAACTGTTTGAAGACAGTCGCAAGACTTATGGAACCCGTCGTCTTAAAAGAAAACTGGCTGAAAAAGGCGTTCATATAAGCCGCCGGAGAATTGGTCGATTAATGAAAAAAGCCGGTTTGTTTTGTAAAACGAAGAGACGCTTTAAAGCGACGACTAATTCCAAGCATAATAAGCGTATATCTCCAAATTTACTGGAAAGAGAGTTTACTGTCTCTCAACCTGATCGCTACTATGTGGGTGATATTACCTATATTGCCACCAAGGAAGGCTGGTTATATTTAGCGGTTGTCATTGACTTATTCTCTAGGCAAATTGTTGGCTGGTCGATGGATGAGCGAATGAAAGCCAAGCTAGTCAATGATGCTTTACTGATGGCCATATGGAAGCGTAAACCAATGGATGGATTGCTTTGGCATACTGACCGAGGTAGCCAATATGCATCTGATAGTCATAGAAAAATATTGTCGGATCATAACATAATTCAGTCTATGAGCCGCAAAGGAAATTGCTGGGACAATGCTGTATCAGAGAGCTTCTTTCATAGTTTGAAAACTGAATTGACGCACCATTGTCGATTCAAAACCAGAGTAGAAGCAAAGCAGGCAATATTTGAATATATTGAGGTATTTTATAATCGGGAGCGACTTCATTCGGCTAATGATTATTTGTCACCAGTCGATTATGAAATACAGCAGGAAATAGCTTAAATCGATTGATTGAAGAGGGGTAAAGGCGACATAAATGCCGCCCATTACCGTTGACGGCCATCGGCTCCTCAGCCTGTGCCGTGAAGATATTGTAACAGGATCATTACCGTTGTGAAAATACCTTGGGTGAATGGAACGGCTCTATCGTTCCAGAGGGCAAAGCCCTTTCTCTTCATCTGTTTAAAGTTAACATGAGAAACTAAAATGATAGGAAATACAAAATGACAAAAATCACTTGAAACAGCCAAAAAATATTTAGAAAACTGTCCGGAAAAGTGTTGACACATCACAATGGCTTTATCTGACTACGCTGACTCAAGAGTTTATTATGTGCACTTTCAGCGTGGTTTCAAAAAGCGTGGCCGCCCTATAAATATTTATTGGACAGACTTTTTAAATGCTTTTATGCTATATTGTAGTTCCTGAATTAATGTGGCTATACTTAACCGGACACACAACTTAAAATAACTAAAAGATAAAAAGTGTGACCTAAAATGAATGATCAAACAAAAAACCGAATAAAAGCTATACATCAGAATTTAAAGAATCAGCTGTCAAATTAGCTAATGAGACGGATCAACCCGTTTCTCAGACTGCCAGGGAGCTAGGTGTTAATGTAAATACTCTACATACCTGGATCAGTAAATATTCCAAACCGGTGAAGACGGTAGCCAATAGAAGTGATGAACACATTTATGATGAAGTAAAACGTCTGAAAAAAGAATGGCAAAAGTGATTCAGGAGCGTGATTTATTAAAAAGGCCACAGCGTACTTTGCAAGGGAAACTTTGTGAAGTACGCATGGATAACTGATCAGGCTAAAGATTACCCGGTAACGATTCTGTGCCGTTTTATGGATGTTTCCCGTAGTTGCTATTATGATTGGGTTAGCTCTCCTAAAACGGATAGAGAGAAAGAAAATGAAGCGCTTACTGAGCAGCTAAAAAACTGTTTGAAGACAGTCGCAAGACTTATGGAACCCGTCGTCTTAAAAGAAAACTGGCTGAAAAAGGCGTTCATATAAGCCGCCGGAGAATTGGTCGATTAATGAAAAAAGCCGGTTTGTTTTGTAAAACGAAGAGACGCTTTAAAGCGACGACTAATTCCAAGCATAATAAGCGTATATCTCCAAATTTACTGGAAAGAGAGTTTACTGTCTCTCAACCTGATCGCTACTATGTGGGTGATATTACCTATATTGCCACCAAGGAAGGCTGGTTATATTTAGCGGTTGTCATTGACTTATTCTCTAGGCAAATTGTTGGCTGGTCGATGGATGAGCGAATGAAAGCCAAGCTAGTCAATGATGCTTTACTGATGGCCATATGGAAGCGTAAACCAATGGATGGATTGCTTTGGCATACTGACCGAGGTAGCCAATATGCCTCTGATAGTCATAGAAAAATATTGTCGGATCATAACATAATTCAGTCTATGAGCCGCAAAGGAAATTGCTGGGACAATGCTGTATCAGAGAGCTTCTTTCATAGTTTGAAAACTGAATTGACGCACCATTGTCGATTCAAAACCAGAGTAGAAGCAAAGCAGGCAATATTTGAATATATTGAGGTATTTTATAATCGGGAGCGACTTCATTCGGCTAATGATTATTTGTCACCAGTCGATTATGAAATACAGCAGGAAATAGCTTAAATCGATTGATTGAAGAGGGGTAAAAGGCGACATAAATGCCGCCCATTACCGTTGACGGCCATCGACTCCTCAGCCTGTGCCGTGAAGATATTGTAACAGGATCATTACCGTTGTGAAAATACCTTGGGTGAATGGAACGGCTCTATCGTTCCAGAGGGCAAAGCCCTTTCTCTTCATCTGTTTAAAGTTAACATGAGAAACTAAAATGATAGGAAATACAAAATGACAAAAATCACTTGAAACAGCCAAAAAATATTTAGAAAACTGTCCGGAAAAGTGTTGACACATCAAACCGGTGAAGACGGTAGCCAATAGAAGTGATGAACACATTTATGATGAAGTAAAACGTCTGAAAAAAGAATTGGCAAAAGTGATTCAGGAGCGTGATTTATTAAAAAGGCCACAGCGTACTTTGCAAGGGAAACTTTGTGAAGTACGCATGGATAACTGATCAGGCTAAAGATTACCCGGTAACGATTCTGTGCCGTTTTATGGATGTTTCCGTAGTTGCTATTATGATTGGGTTAGCTCTCCTAAAACGGATAGAGAGAAAGAAAATGAAGCGCTTACTGAGCAGCTAAAAAACTGTTTGAAGACAGTCGCAAGACTTATGGAACCCGTCGTCTTAAAAAGAAAACTGGCTGAAAAAGGCGTTCATATAAGCCGCCGGAGAATTGGTCGATTAATGAAAAAAGCCGGTTTGTTTTGTAAAACGAAGAGACGCTTTAAAGCGACGACTAATTCCAAGCATAATAAGCGTATATCTCCAAATTTACTGGAAAGAGAGTTTACTGTCTCTCAACCTGATCGCTACTATGTGGGTGATATTACCTATATTGCCACCAAGGAAGGCTGGTTATATTTAGCGGTTGTCATTGACTTATTCTCTAGGCAAATTGTTGGCTGGTCGATGGATGAGCGAATGAAAGCCAAGCTAGTCAATGATGCTTTACTGATGGCCATATGGAAGCGTAAACCAATGGATGGATTGCTTTGGCATACTGACCGAGGTAGCCAATATGCCTCTGATAGTCATAGAAAAATATTGTCGGATCATAACATAATTCAGTCTATGAGCCGCAAAGGAAATTGCTGGGACAATGCTGTATCAGAGAGCTTCTTTCATAGTTTGAAAACTGAATTGACGCACCATTGTCGATTCAAAACCAGAGTAGAAGCAAAGCAGGCAATATTTGAATATATTGAGGTATTTTATAATCGGGAGCGACTTCATTCGGCTAATGATTATTTGTCACCAGTCGATTATGAAATACAGCAGGAAATAGCTTAAATCGATTGATTGAAGAGGGGTAAAAGGCGACATAAATGCCGCCCATTACCGTTGACGGCCATCGGCTCCTCAGCCTGTGCCGTGAAGATATTGTAACAGGATCATTACCGTTGTGAAAATACCTTGGGTGAATGGAACGGCTCTATCGTTCCAGAGGGCAAAGCCCTTTCTCTTCATCTGTTTAAAGTTAACATGAGAAACTAAAATGATAGGAAATACAAAATGACAAAAATCACTTGAAACAGCCAAAAAATATTTAGAAAACTGTCCGGAAAAGTGTTGACACATCATATTTACATTAACACCTAGCTCCCTGGCAGTCTGAGAAACGGGGTTGATCCGTCTCATTAGCTAATTTGACAGCTGATTCTTTAAATTCTGATGTATAGCTTTTATTCGGTTTTTTTGTTTGATCATTCATTTTAGGTCACACTTTTTATCTTTTAGTTATTTTAAGTTGTGTGTCCGGTTAAGTATAGCCACATTAACCCTTTGAATTTACCCCTAAGTATCAGCCCACATTTGTACCAGCTTGATATAGCTCACATCGACCCCTTGTGTTTCTTCCGCTTTGGGATTTTCTTTGAGCATTTTCTCTCTGGCTTTCCATAGTTCATAGAGCACTTCACGTTTATTTGTATCCTGAATCATACTTTGTGCCCAGGTAACGCAAACCAAGCGCTCACCAGCCGTTACTTCTTCGACATAGTGCCAACTCGTGGAAGGGTAGACAATGGCGCTACCGGCTTTGAGTTTTGCCTTGTGTTTACCATATTGTGTTTCAATAACTAACTCGCCGCCTTCATAGTCTTCGGGTTCATTTAAAAAATGGTCGTAGACACATCGGTACGATACATATTGGGCATTTGTCCCATGATAGGATTGTCAATATGGCCACCATAGCCCATACCTTTACGGTAGCGAGCTAAAAAGGCGAGCCAATGCGTTTCATCATGACTGCGGCTTTATAGGTTTCATTGTTGATTAGGCTGCCCATTAAAATATTGTTTAATGATTGCATTTGTGGAGAATTATCTTGAATTAATTCTTCATTATTTTTAACTGTCTGTGCGACATCACCGGCAGATATTTTTCCATCAATAAAATTGGCTTGTTTAAGAACGCCCTGAATTGATTTGAGCTGTTGTGGATGAATAACATCTGGAATTTTGATGTGTCCTTTCATTCGCTCATCCATCGACCAGCCAACAATTTGCCTAGAGAATAAGTCAATGACAACCGCTAAATATAACCAGCCTTCCTTGGTGGCAATATAGGTAATATCACCCACATAGTAGCGATCAGGTTGAGAGACAGTAAACTCTCTTTCCAGTAAATTTGGAGATATACGCTTATTATGCTTGGAATTAGTCGTCGCTTTAAAGCGTCTCTTCGTTTTACAAAACAAACCGGCTTTTTTCATTAATCGACCAATTCTCCGGCGGCTTATATGAACGCCTTTTTCAGCCAGTTTTCTTTTAAGACGACGGGTTCCATAAGTCTTGCGACTGTCTTCAAACAGTTTTTTAGCTGCTCAGTAAGCGCTTCATTTTCTTTCTCTCTATCCGTTTTAGGAGAGCTAACCCAATCATAATAGCAACTACGGGAAACATCCATAAAACGGCACAGAATCGTTACCGGGTAATCTTTAGCCTGATCAGTTATCCATGCGTACTTCACGCCACATTAATGAGCATTACACCTTTATTTTTAAAAACCGTTCAGCGCTGCTGCAAAGTATGCTAATGCCCATCACCCTATTATTAGGCTTGCTGGTTTTATTTAATTTTGTTTTGTATTGGATTTTCCGCTCTAATGTTCATATTCAAAGAAAATCCAAAGCCCGTCTCGCCTTTCAGGCAACCCATGATGAATTAACTCAGTTACCGAATCGTCGTTATTTGATGGATAAATTTCATGAATGGAAGAAGCAATATCATGATCAATTTTCCATCTTGTTTATTGATTTAAATAATTTTAAGGCCATTAATGATATCCATGGTCATAGTGTTGGTGATCGGGTGCTGATTGCCATCGCAGAAAGAATTAAAGTGAGCTGTCAGAATAGCTTGAAAATTCGTCAGGGCGGTGATGAATTTATTATTTTAAATCATCATGTTGAAGCAGAGGAAATCGTCAAATTATCCATGCGATGTCTATCTGAATTAAAGAAACCGATCATAATTGATGGCTTGGAATTTGTCGTTAGTGCCAGCATTGGTACGGCTACAGCCCCTCAAAATGGTATAGATGTTGATGAATTACTAAGAAAAGCAGACATGGCGATGTATGAGGCCAAGCGCACTCAATCGGGAATGTATGCTTTTTCTGAAAGACTGGATGAAATGCAACAGCGTAAGGCTATTATTGAAGCTGAATTAGGTCATGCACTGGAAAGGCAGGAGTTTTATCAGCCTCAGGTCGATGCTATCAATCATTCTTTGGTAGGTATTGAGACCCTCATTCGTTGGCAAAACCCTAAGTTAGGCCATGTGTCACCAGAAGAGTTTATTGCCGTTGCTGAAGCGACGGGACAAATCATTGAAATTGGTTTGTATGTATTGAAGACAGCATTGCACGAAATTTCAGATCTTTATCAGGCTGCTGACGTTGAAGATGATATTCGTTTATCCGTTAATGTTTCTGTTCGGCAATTATTGAGTGAGAATTTTCTGCAACAATTTTTTGAAATCAATATCGCCTTTATCAATTCCTCAATTAAACTGGTGGTTGAAATTACTGAAAACCTCTTTATTGATGATGTTGATAAGGCAATTGCTATTTTAGAAAGCCTTCAAAAAGCAGGCATTGAAATTTCCTTAGACGATTTTGGAACGGGCTATTCATCATTAAATGTATTGAATAAACTACCCATTAATGAACTTAAAATTGATAAGAGCTTTATTCGAGATATTCTTTTGGATGAACAGGATAAGCAATTGGTTCGCAGTATTATTGACCTGGGTAAAAGCCTGTGCATTCCTGTTCTGGCTGAAGGCGTGGAAGAAAAGGAACAGGCTGATATACTTAATAAGTATGGCTGTGATTTATTTCAGGGTTATTATTTTTCCCGTCCGTTAAAAAAGGCTGACCTTAGACAATATATCTTTAACTCAGAATTGCCTGCCTAATCTTATTATTCGATATGGTTGATATTACCCTTGTCATCAAAACTCACCTGCATTACTTTTTGTTTTCTAAATTGTTTAACTGATTCAAGCGGCACTTGATAGTAGTCACTACTGGCTTCAATGCTTAAGTCGGTATTATGTATGCTTTTACTTTTGCGTCGCTTGAAATAAAGATTGCCCAAAGACCAGAGAATAAACATCAGACTAAATGCGGCAATAATAATGAGATACCAGACCGAGGTCATGGTTTTATATTCTTTATAGCCTTCTAATAAGAGTATATGTTGCTGAAAAAACACAAAGGCAAGATACCAGATAATAAAAGTGATTATGGGAACAATCAGATAAATACCTGAGAGCACAAAAAGTAATTTCAAGGTGTTATTGGCATATTTCTGCCTCATAGACATTAAGTCCGGGCGATTAATGATCAGTGGTTTTTTTTGCTTAGTCATTAGCGAATACCTCTATCAGGGCTTGTCCAGATGGCTCGTTGGCCTTTTTTCTTTAAAAAGGCCTTAGGGAAACCAATGACGGTGGTGATCATGTTTAACATCCAATAGACCATTGGATACCAAATCATCCAATAATAATTTTGTAAAAGATGTTTTTCATAACGTGAGTCAATAGACATGCTAATAGTGAATTGCAATAATGACGTTAGGATCAGTAAAACGCCTGTCCAACCGGGTAGAATACTGCGAATGAAAAAATAATCCGGAACAATAAAAAACTGTTGGAATAACCAGACTAACATAATAGTAAAGACCACATAACTCCAAATAACACTGGCCGCATATTCAAAGGCAATGGGCCACATACGTCGTGATTGCCATTGAAAGAGTGATTTGAAATAACGTTTGAACACCTCTGCTCCGCCTTGTGCCCAACGAATTCTTTGTTTGAGTAGGCCGGATAATGTTTCCGGCATCAATATCCAACATAATGCATTAGGTTCATAGCGAATATCCCACTGATTTAATTGCAAACGCCAGCTAATATCAATGTCTTCAGTGATCATGTCTGTGTGCCAATAGCCAATAGCCAATCTCATGTAAGGCACTTTTTCGAAAGGCAACGATGACGCCAGAGGCAGTGAAAATAGCGCCATAAATACGTTGGGCACGTTTGATCATGCCGATGATAGAAGAAAATTCACCCACCTGAATTTTACCTAATAAGGTGGTACGGTTTCTGATGCGAGGATTGCCGGTGACAGCACCAACATATTGACTGCTGACAAAGTGACGTATCATCCAGCGGGTGGCATGGGGATCTAATAAGGCATCACCGTCCACACAAAGTAGGAACTCATAGTTGGCCAATAATGAGGCGGTTTTTAAAGCCATGGCCTTGCCTTGATTCGAGGCTAGATGAATAACGCGCAAGCGCGGATATTTTAGCGCTAGTTCATCTAAAATTTCACGGGTATTGTCGGTACTGCCGTCATTAATGGCAATGACTTCAAATTGTGAATAGTTTTGCTTGACCAGATATTCAATAGTATCACGGACATTATGGCCCTCGTTATGACAGGGCACTAATAAAGAAACGGGTGGCTCATGCTCAAGTATGGGAGGGTTATCCGGGCGACGATGACATTGGTTTTCCCAATGGAGTCGATAATAAATACCGCCGGTCATCCATAAAAATGCCATAAAGAATGGATAATAAAAAGCAAAAGAAAGTAGTGCTTCAATGATAGGAAATTCAGTATTCATAGTTTTATCTAAGGCTGATTATAGGGAAAGGTTTGTAAGGAAAATTGTTTTTTTAATTGTTCGATATTGGGATGATTGTTTTGAAAATCATCGGGGTAATAGCCGATATTATTGATCCCATGACGCAATAGAAAATTAACCTGTGCCGCCATAATTTGGGTGTCAATGGGCTGGGAGGTATTCCAGTCCATCGCTTGTAATTCAAACAGTACTTTGCTGATGTTTTTCTTTTCAATACGTTGCTTAACAACTTCTGTTAACTCTGCTAACCAGAGATGTGGATCAGTGGCTTTTTCCATCCAGGGCATGGCCATAATGGCTGTGGTGTCATAATTTTGCACAAATTGTTCCAAATTTTGTGCAAACCAGACTTCACTGTCTTGTTCCAACACGGGACGGGCATACATGTTTCTCGCCGTTTTAATGGTCGGGCGATACTGTCGAATGCTATCACTTAACTCATGGGTAAATTGAATCAGAAACGCCGTTTTGAGTTTGGCCAGTTTTTTTAATAGTGCTGGCTGAGCAATGATCGCCTGAGGGCTTTGAATGATCCCCCGTTGTTGATACCAATTGAGAGCCGCCTCGGAGAAGTCTTCAAAATCAGTATAATAAGCATCATCATGATATAAAATGCCATAAAAATTAGTGTGTTTTGCTAAATCACTATAAATTTCATTAATGATTTTTCTAACCTGAGGATAAAAAGGAGATAGCCGCTTATAAGCGGCTGAGGTGCTTATTAACTGGCCATCTTTCAGTTCTTTTACGCCATATTTAGAAAAATAAGACTCGCCAAAATCAAATGCCATCACCGGTATCCAAGCATAGACATTGACATTGGCACGAGTGCGTAATTGCCAGGCAACTCGATTAAATAAGTCTGCACGCATCGGCAGGTGACGATTAGGAAAATACAAGGCATTCACATTGCCATCACCATCAGGATCAGCAAAGGCCTGTAAATAGACCGTATTGACATTAAATTGTTTGATTCTGTCCAATAGCTGATTGAGATTTTTTTCCTGTTGCTCTGCTGAGGTATCATAAATATAGTCCAAATCAACATGAATTACTCTTTCAGGATTTGGTTTCTTGTTGGTGTTAAGCATATAGGCCAGATCGCGGGCATTTGGATTGGCGATAATTAATTCTCTATTGATTAAACTTAAATCAGTGATGGAATTCTTTCTTTTTAGTTCTAATTCCGTATCCAGGCTTAAGTTAAAGGGCATGCCAAGTTCTTTGGCTATTTGAACGGTTTTTTTATTATAAGCACCATAGGGCCAAACCATGACACGTGGCGGCTTGCCTAATTTTTGGGTAATTAAATTGGAATTTTTCTTAAGATCGTTTTTAATACGGTGTAGATAAGTTTTATCGGTTTCATAATGTTGTGAGCGACTATAATACTGTCGGCTAATGGCAGCAGGCTGAGTGTTTTTTTGTGGATTGGCCAGAATACCGCGATGTAGATTAAAACTATGAGACGCCACTTCAACAAGCCCCGAGGCTTGCATTTCTTTGAGTTGTGCCCAACTGAGAAAATGCTCACGTGAAATGCTTTTCTTTCCATATTGCACATTGCCATCACGGGGTGTTTCTAGCCACTTTCCGACAATGGCAAAGACCGCAGGGAAATTATAGAGTTTGAGCAGTGGGTAAATTTTAGTATAAAAACTAATATAGCCATCATCAAAGGTGAGTAAGACTGCTTTGGGTGGTAGTGATTTTTTTCCTTCTCTGGCGGCAATTAGATCATCGAAGCTAATAGCTTGATAATTATTTTTTTTCAGCCATTCAAATTGTGCTAATAAATTTTCTGGACTGATCGCATATTGATCGGGACCCAGATCACCCTGGGTGATTGTTTTGACATCATGATAGCAAATGGCCGTAAAATGAGTATTAGTCGCATAAACATTGACCAGTGATATATAAATGACTGTGCAGAGTAATACAAGCTGTCGAATAAATTTTGTTTTCATTTAAAATAACCAATTTAAAGAGGCAAAGGCCGATTTTCGTTTTTCTTTATCGCCATCGTAATAATTTCGACTGACTTTGAGCCCGTAGCTGAAGCTGAGTGTTTTATTCAAAATCCATTCATGTTGATATAGAAAGCTTGTTGTTGTTTCTGTATTAAACGTTTCTTGTTCGTATTTACCCAGGTCTAATTCAAGGATTTGTTTAAATTGTTTGTCGCTCATTTTATAACTCAGCCATTCATTTCTGATGTTGATGCCATAAGACTTATCACTTTTTGGGGCAAAGTAAGGGCCTCCGGGCTGACTATTTTTTGATTGAAAATAATTAGGCGTAATTTGCATTTTATAATTAGGCTGGTTAATGAGCCGATGAGAAAATGACAATGACCAGCTATCACGTTGGTTACCATCAGAGTAATCCAAAATTTCAAAACCACTATTGATACTGCTGAGTTCATTAAAACGCCACTGACCGGAAAGACGATAATCAAGCCCATCAATATCATGAAAATAAGCCCGGACGGGGACATTGTTGCTAAAGGAATTATAGCCTATGGCAAGTTGTAAATAATCATTAAACCATTGTTCACTATTGATAGAAATACCGGGATCACTACGACTGGTATAGGAGTCACTGAGTTCAATTTGGGTGGTATTGCGTTGTTGGCGATATTCAACGCCGATACCCAGGCGCTCATATTGATCCTTGCCTTCAGTAAAATCAGATTGGCTGAAAAATTGATGTATGTAGGGACGATATTTATTATCATACAGGGCATCATAGAGATAAGATTCGATGCTCATATCTGAATTACCATAATTACTCTGGCTAGCTTGATTTTTTGAATCAGAATCACCAACATCGACCCAGCTTAAAAACTGGCGTTTATTGATTAAGTCCCAGTCTTTTTGTAATTTTTGGAGTGCATATTGATGATCCCCTTTATTACTCAGCTGTGCTAAGTTTTGTTCTGCTTTAGCGAATTGTTGTGTCTCGATTAAATTATAAGTGTGATTAATTTGTGCATATAAATAATCAGGCTCTATGGTGTGAGCAAGTTGTAATGCTCGTGCTGATGTTTCTGGCCAGCCACGCCAGCGATAAACTTGTGCTAAATTATCAATGAGCTCAAGATTGTTCGGGGCATTATTGCGCATGTTTTCAAAGCGTGTTTGAGAACCGTCCAGATCATCGGCATAAGCAAAAATATTGGCCTGTAGTATTTCTACTTGTAATTTCTCGTCATTATTTTTAGTGATGTCACCACTATGATCTTTACGCCATATAGGGGTGTTTTCATTGCGTGTTTGGATGAGATGGATTGCTTCAGTGGTTTTGCCTTGATCCAGATAGGCATAGGCCAGTGAACGCATTAGGGCTAAATTATCCTTTTGGCGTGACAACAAGTCTACATACATTTGCTCTGCGATTAAGGGTTGCTGTAAGGCAAGATAGGCATCCGCAACAGCATTTAGGACATAATCAGGCAAGGCTTGTGAGTTGGCCTGTAATGCTTGGTATTGGTCAATAATCGCTTGCATTTGTTCGGTTTGTTTTAAAGCGATAATATAATCATATTGGAGTCGTAATTGATTATAGTGATCATTTGACTCAGTTGAATTTGCTATTGCAGAGGCTAATAATTGAGTTACTTTTTCTTTGGCCTCATCTGAAGACTCCTCTGCTGCGGGTTGATAAACGCTCCAACGCAGTTGTAAGGCATAGGTGTCAGTTGTTATTTTGTTCATTTCTTTCGCCGTGAGTACCGAGGGTGTTGCGGCCAATTTATCCAGAGCTAAAAAGGGAGCACCGGCATAGAATAAATTTAATACTAATTGCTTGTTGAGTTCGGCATAATCTTTGCTATCAGAGTGGGGTATTTTGTTCAGTTGCACTTGATAGAGATAAGCAGTTTTTTGATAATCTTTTTGACTATCAAAATAACGAATTAATAATTGTATTTGTTCATTGTTAATTGCGCTGCTATGTTTCTCAGATAAAAACTGACCGGAAAGATAAAGTGGCATTAATATTTTTTTTGCCTGTTGATAGTTTTTTTGTTTGAGAAAAGTGCTCGCTTTTTTTAACTGTTGAGATAAGTGTGTTTGCTGCTGAACACTTTTTTTCTGCGGTATATTTTTTTGTTGTGGTGCTATTTTTTTTGCTTCTCGTTGTTTTACTTTAGAAATATTAGAGATGAAACTGTGGTTAAAACGTTGCTGATATTTTGTTAATAAGCTCTGTTCTAATGTATGATCATTGAGTTTTTTAGCACTGGCAATAAGAGCATCAAAGACAAATTCAGGTGCATGGTTAAAATCAATGGCTTTCCCTGCATCGAGAGCCTGCTGATAGTGTTGCTCCAAATAGAGCGTATTAATATAGTCAGCAAGATAGGCTTGGTTTTCAGGCTGCTCTTTGAGCAGTTGTTGTAAAATCACCAAGGCGGTTTGGTTCATCCCTGCCTGACGGGTAAGAAAAACTAACTCAGATTTTGTTTTTCCTCGGATTGCTGCGGGTGTATCCTGTGGCACGATAGGGTATTTAGTGAAATAGACTGCTAGTAATTGTTGAATTGTAGCCTGTTGTTTCAATTTATCAGCAGCTATAATAAGTGAGCGTAAAACGTATTCAGGCGTTTCATTTAGTTTGAGCTTGGGAAAATAATCTAATGCTTGTTGATATTGTTTGTCCCAAATTAGGATGGTGATGTAATCATTGAGCGCACCGATATTATCAGGCTCTAATCTGAGTAGGCGTTGGAGGGTGACTAAGGCACTTTGGTGATTCCCGGCTTTAGCTTCGGCAACAGCTCGATCACGGGCAAGCTGATATTGTTCCTGGGAGTAAAGACGCAGGGCAGAGGCAGATTGTGAACAAAAAAGTAATACAATGCCTAAAATACCACTAGAAAATAATGTACTTCGAAATACCACAAAGCCTTCCTATAAAATTCAGATTATAAAAAGTATAGCAGAGGCCTAGTATTTTTTATGTTGAATACATTGTGAATCAGGTGCTAAACTTATCTTTTAGTGTATTCGTTACTTTTTTCTAACCGCATTTTTCTATTTCTAACTATTTCTAACTATTTCTAAATAAAGACAGGTAATTTATGAAACCATTTTTACTATTCCTTGCGTTTATTCTACCAACGATAGTTTTTGCCAGCAGTGAGCCCGTACACACCAATAATAAAGAATATTCCCAGTGGATAAGTGCAATGAAGTCCTCTGAACGGGGGCCCTTTGTCAATGTCAGGTGGTTTTGTCAGGATGGCAGTGTGTTACCGCCTAAGGCTTATGCTTGTAGAGATCATGGTGGTGGTTTCCAGCATGGAAATTATAGCCAACAGACTAAAACCTTAAGAAGCAAAGGCTATTATATTGCTAATTTTCTAGCGGGTATTGATGCTAAGGCATTCATTCAAAATGATACATTTATAGATCAGTACAATCAGATATTAATAGAAAAATTTCTAGGCCATCTTGATAATGGTTGGATTTTAAGAAAAGCACAGTTTTATCGTGGCGCCATTCAGGAAGAAGATGAGCGTGCAGGGGCAAGGAATTTGCTCATGGAACTCAGTGGTCAGCCAGCATGGATCAGCCATCGCTACTTAGGGCTTCGTAGCGGCGTCAGGCTTTTACCCCATGGCAAAGATACCGCCTCTATGCAAAAAATGCGGCAATTAGCGGCATCATTGTCTGATAGTGATCGTGGTTTCAAAAAAATTCGGATAAAAATTCATGGTTCACCCGATGCCAGTGATGCGCAGATGGTGAGAGACTATGTGACAGAGAAACAACCTGAAGACAAGGCGCCTTACCTAGAGCTAGTCGATGAAATTGATGCTATTTATAAAGCCTCCCCTTTATCAGACACTTTAAGAGCCGATGCAAAAATTTATTCTGGTGCGCCCTGGTTACAAGATTTTTTGCGTAAAATGGCGGATGACTTAGAAAAAAATGATTTAGAGAATAATAGCTCCACTATCAAACAGTATCAAATAACGGCCACTGCCCTGGCTGATATGCGTGAGTTCATGCCTAGAATAAAAAGCGCGAGTGCACGTTTACGTTTATTAGACTTAAGCTTGATCATTGAGGCGCATAATTTCAAATCCAGTACTGAACTACATAAAGTGCTGGATAAAATGACTAGAAGCGAACGCTTATCCTTATTAGAAAATATCGCTCAGGCAAGTTATGGTGCAGGCATCATCAACCAAAGAAGTTATGCGCAAATAAAACAGTCGATTGAATCACTGAATAAAGACAAAATTGCTTTAAAACAATATATCAATGAGCTTAATTATTTAGCCAGAGTGCCCGGCTGGGGAACCCAAGGCATGCGTTTTCAATTTTATGCTTCGATGCAAAAACTGGGGGCAATTGAACCCTTGAGTTTTCACTTTATTCAAGATCAACTTCGTGGCAGCCCATTAATGTTTTTCTCTCAGGTGCTCAATGATTTGAGTATTGATGTCAATCACCTCTCCGGCGTTAAACACAGTATCTTTGGTAAAAAAACCGGTATTGGTTTTCATGCGCTTAATCCGGGATTTGTGAGGGGGACATTACATACCGATATCCGTCTGGAAAACATTGCTGCTATTAAACCCGATGGCATTTATTTGCTGCCCGAAACAGTTTCCGACCTGCCACCCTTATCAGGAATTATTACGGCGGGTGAGGGCAATCCACTTTCTCATGTGCAGTTGCTGGCAAGAAATCTGGGTATTCCCAATGTGACTATTAGTGAAGATTTAATTGCGTCATTAGAACAGCACAATGGTGAGATTATCGTGATGGCGGTTTCACCTTTGGGTTTGGTTGAGATCATGTCTGATAGTCCTAAGTGGCGTGAGTACTTTAATAAGGATAGCAATAAGGACAATATTCGCATCCGTCCTGATTTGGAAAAGCTGGATGTTAAATTTCGTGAGTTTATCAATTTAAAAGAACTTAGAGCAAAAGACTCCGGTCGAATAGTAGGCCCTAAGGCGGCAAAACTAGGTGAACTTAAACATATTTATCCTGATAAAGTGGCCAATGGTCTGGCCATTCCCTTTGGCATTTTCCGTGCTTCGGTATTGGATAAACCCTATAAAAATACCTCAAAAACTGTCTATCAGTGGATGTTAGAGCAGTATGATATTATTCGTTCATTAGAATCAAAGCCTGCACAACATGAACAGAAATCAGAAGCCTTCAGGGCTGAGCTTTATGATATTATCATGCACTCAAAAATGAGCGATGCACTGATAGCGTCGTTTAGAAAGGCCATGCAAGATGCGTTTGGAACCACTAACTTAGGCGTCTTTGTGCGTTCAGATACCAATGTTGAAGACTTGCCGGGTTTTACGGGGGCAGGTTTAAATCTGACCATGCCTAATGTGATTGGTTTTGATAATTTAATTAATGCCATTAATGATGTCTGGGCCTCGCCTTTTACCAAGCGTGCTTTTGCCTGGCGTCAATCACACATGGAAAAGCCGCAATATGTTTATCCTTCTATTTTATTATTGCGCTCGGTTGATAATGAAAAATCAGGTGTGATGGTGACTGAAGATATCACTACAGGGGCACGAGATATTATTTCTGTTGCGGTAAATGAGGGTGTTGGAGGTGCTGTGGATGGCCAATCAGCCGAGTCTTTACGCATTAATATCAATGATGGCTCGGTGAAAGTGCTGGCAACAGCCACAGCGCCTCTGAGACGACAAGCTGCATCAACGGGTGGAGTAGTGGCATTGCCTGTCAGCGGCTCTGATACCATATTACAGCCTGATGAAATTAAACAATTAATTGCGTTTGCTAAAAAACTTGTAACTTCTCAATAAGTCTGTGCAAAACTTGAAATAAAAACAAAAAAAGTCTTGACAGCATTTTAGAGGACAAAAATTGCATTTTCACTGCCCCATGTAATTTATCCCTATAAATGATCCTGTCGATCTGTCTCAGATCGAAATAGAATATTTTTGAATATTATCTTAACTGAGAGGGAGTTTGATCAACACAGGGCAAACTAAAGAGCCTTAAAAAGCCATGATACAATTGTTTTATTGAAAACAACCTGTATTGATTATAGTGAAAAAATTACCTCCAATTCCAGAGATACCTGAAGAAGAAAAGACACCGGTAGTCCGATTACTCCTTGCTTTCATGGAGCAACAACAGGAAATCATTCAAAACCAACAGGTTGAAATCGATGCCCTTAAAACAGAAGTTGCTAAGCTTAAAAAGCTACCTCCAAAGCCTAAAATAAGAGCCAGTAAATTGCCAAAGGATGATGACAATGATAATCCGACAGGTCATTCAGGAAGCAAGAAAAACAACTCAGGAAATGGGACTAGTAAAAGTCGTAAACGAAAGAAGAAATTGGCTATTCATAAAACCACCGTTATCAAACCAGATAACCTGCCAGAACATTCACGTTTTTTAGGGTATCAGGATTATTTTGTTCAGGAGCTGCTGATTAAGCCTTTCAATACTCGTTATCGATTGGCTCGCTATAAAACACCCGATGGTGATACCTGTATAGGAAAATTGAGCTTTGATACACATATAGGACATTTTGGCCATACATTACAGAGTTATATCGTTTATCAATATTATCACCAGAGAGTGACTCAGCCATTGATAATACAACAATTAACAGAATTAGGTTTTGATATTTCAACGGGTCAGATCAATGAGATTTTAATCCATGACAAAGACCATTTTCATACTGAAAAAATACATTGCTAACTGCCGGTATCAACAATAGTACTTATATCCATGTTGATGATACGGGTAGTCGTCATGATGGAAAGAATGGTTATTGTACTCACGTTGGCAATGAAACCTTTGCCTGGTTTTCAAGTACTCGATATAAGAGCCGGATTAATTTTCTACAATTAGTTACGAGGTGCTGCTGTTGATTATACGCTCAACGATGCAGCACTTGATTATATGAGAGCAGAAAAATTACCTCACAAGCCATTGAGCGTTATTGAACAAAGTCATCAGACTTGCTTTGATAATGAAGAAGCCTGGAAATACTATCTGCAGAACAATAGTATCATAACACAACGGCATGTTCGCATTGCCACAGAAGGCGCTTTACTGGGGGCATTAATTAACAGTGGCTTTCCAAGTGATTTGGTGATTGTGAGTGATGATGCAGGACAATTTGATATTTTGTTGCACGCATTATGTTGGATACATGCAGACAGAGTGTTTCAGCGGATACTACCACTCAATGAGCGACATGATAAAGAACTGAACTGGGTACATACTCAGATTTGGGAACTATTTTATGATCTCAAACAATATAAACTTGAGCCAGATGATCCGTTGAAGTCAGCGATTGCTGAACATTTTGATGAATTGTGCCGGACTAAAACAAGCTTTGAAACGTTGAATCAGGCACTGAAACGATTGGCAAGAAATAAAACAGAATTACTGCTGGTATTGGAACGGCCTGATATTCCTCTTCATAATAATTTGAGTGAAAATGATATTCGAGAATATGTTATTAAGCGTAAAATTAGTGGTAGTACACGCTCAAAGGATGGGCAACTTTGCAGAGATACCTTTGTCAGTTTAAAGAAAACTTGTTTGAAACAAGGAATTTCATTCTGGGATTTTATTAATGACCGGATCAGCAAGAGAAATTTGATCCCATATCTGCCTGAGTTGCTGAAAGGTAAAGTTTGTGCTGTTTAAATGCACAGACTTATTGAGAAGTTACAAAAACTTCCTCAAAAATTTCCATCGATTATCGACGATGCCGGTAAGCCTGCACCTGCTGATGTTGAGTTTGGTTTTTTAAAGGGTAAATTACAATTGTTTCAATTAAGACCTTTTCTGCAAAATCATGAAGTGCAAGGCATGGATTATTTAATCAATATGGATAAGTCATTGCATGGCAAGTCTCATATCAAAGTTGATATGTCTGGAGTACCAAAATAATGAAAATGCTTATTAATAGTTTAAGTAACTCTCTAAGTAAAAAACTAAACCCCCTTAGTCCCCCTTTGAAAAAGGGGGAAGTAAAAATAAGTGTCTCTTTATTCGCTGTTGCTTTGTTCAGTGTGTTACCAACGATTGCAGCTGCTTATCCTTTGGATGGTTATGTCGATACCGGTATTCGTCGTGTTGAAGGCTCAAGACTTGCTAATGAGGGGGTGGTTAAGGATCGTTTAAGTCAGGTGCCGGGGGCATTATTGACGACCAAAGAAGTGGATATTCGTTTGCTGGATCATAAAGATTTTCAGATTCCTGAAGCTGATCCCCAGCTCAATGCTCAGATCAAAAAATTATTAGGTCAACACGCAGATGAATATGGTATTGCTGTCTTGGATTTAACGGACATGGAGCATCCTCGCTATGGGGTGCATCGTGGTGATCACAAGCAAAATGTGGGCAGTGTGGGCAAGCTTTTGGTTGGCCTGGGTGTTTTTCAGGCAATGGCTGATGTCTGGCCTGATGAAACCAAACGCCTTGATGTGTTAAAAAACACTTTGGTGACGGCAGATAAAATTAGCCAGTATGATCACCATACAATTCGACTTTTTAATCCTGAGACAAAAAAGCTGACTCGCCGTTCGATGAAAATTGGTGATCAGGGCTCGCAATGGGAATTTCTGGATTGGATGTTATCCATCAGCTCAAATTCTGCGGCAGCGATGAACCAGCGTCAGGGCATGTTGATGAGACAATATGGCACGGATTTCCCACCATCGGAATCTGAAATTGCCCGTTATTTCAAAGAAACACCCTCAAAAGAAAAAACCGCACTTTATAAACAAACATTTTGGGAGCCCGTGACACGCAATGGACTGGATATAGAGCAATTTCGTCAAGGTAGCTTTTTTTCCCGCAATGGTAAGTTCGCCGTTAATGGTGGCGGAAATAGTTATGCGACAGCCAATCAGTTATTGCAGTTTTTAGTTAAAATGGAACAAGGCGAGTTAGTCGATGAATTCTCTTCACGACAATTAAAACGCTTACTCTATTTAACGGAGCATCGTATTCGTTATGCCTCATCGCCTGCGCTAAGAAAATCAGCCGTGTATTATAAATCCGGCTCTTGGTATAAGTGCAAAGAAGAAGTCGGTTTTAAATGCCGTGCTTATCAAGGCAATGTTATAAACTATATGAATTCAGTTGCTATTATAGAAAGCCCTGAAGCGGAAGGTAATCTCTATTATATGGTAGTTGTTATTTCAAATGTACTGAGAAAAAATTCAGCAGTAGAACATCAGACCTTGGCTACCAGAATTCACCGACTGATGAAACAAGCACATCCAGTTAAAAATGCTTCAGTTAAAAAATGATCGTTAACTTAGCACTAGAGCTATATTATCGACCAGGCCAGGTTCAGCCTATTAAGCAAGGATGTAAGTTGTAATTTATGGTCGCTGAACATACATCCTTAGAGTTAAATCGAATTGAAAAAATATTAGGTGTTTTTACTGACGTTAAAGCCGGAGAGGGAACAACGGCAATTTTAATGTTTGCCAATGTATTTTTAATACTATGCGCTTATTATTTTGTCAAACCCTTGCGTGAAGGTTGGATCGCAATTTCTGACATTGAAGGTTTGACCAAAATGGAAGTCAAAGCCTATTCAAGTTTCCTGCAAGCCATCTTTCTACTGTTTATTATGGGCTGGTATAGTCAACTATCTGACCGGTGGTCACGCTCAGCCTTGGTGACTCGCTCAACACTATTTTGTATCTCTAACATGATTGTTTTCTGGTTTTTACAGCCCGGTTTCTTTTTTGAGGGGTTACCTGTTTCAGGGATTATCTTTTATCTTTGGGTGGGCATGTTCGGGGTTTTTGTTGTTGCTCAGTTTTGGACCTTTTGTGCGGATATTTATAATGATGAAGTAGGTAAGCGCTTATTACCACTCATTGCCATTGGCGCGACCTCCGGTGCTGTTTTCGGCTCTAAAATTATTGATACCTTGGTGGGTTCAGGCTTAGTCCCCACAGAGGCTTTATTATTAGCCGGTACAGCGCCCTTGTTCGCATCAATCATATTAACTCGTATTGTTGAGCAACGTCTATGCCGAAGTCGTCAGGCAATTGACAAACAAGAAGATGATAAGCTTGACGTTAAGATGACCGAAATTGAAAAAGCTAAAGTTAAAAAGCAAGGCTTCAGTTTTTTATTAAATGGTGTAAAACTTGTTTTTAAAAGTCGTTTTTTATTCGCCATTGCCATTGTTACCTTACTCACCAATTGGGTGAATACCAATGGTGAAAATTTATTGTTTCGAGTCATACAAGAAGATTTGGCAATACAAGCTGCTCAATACGGTATTGTGGGTAGTCAAGCGATACTGGAATTTACTCGTGATGGTACCACTGCTTTTTATGGTAATTTTTTCTTTTGGGTGAATGTGGTTGCATTACTCTTGCAAGCATTAATTGCTTCACGTTTATTAAAATACGGTGGCTTTGGGGCAATTATTATGCTGCTGCCGGTTATTGCTCTATTATCCTATTCCGTTATGGCCTTACTGCCTATTTTATTAATAGTAAAAATGATGAAAATTGCTGAAAATGCAACGGACTATTCGGTGAATAATACTGCGCGTCATGTACTCTGGTTGCCCGTTGATTCAGTGAGCAAGTTTCATGGAAAACCAGCTATAGATACTTTATATGTGAGAATTGGCGATGGGCTAGCGGCCCTGACTGTTTTAATCGGGGTGCAGTTTTTATCATTAACAACGGCAGAATTTTTTATTATTAATATTATTTTGATTTTTTTCTGGTTGTATTTTACGCGAGTATTAATACAGGAAAGGAAAAAATTATTATAAGCGAGAAGTGCTTATGATTAATCAATAAATGTGAGTGGAAGGCCGTAGGGTAGGGCACGCTTTTTGTGCCCACGCTGAAAGTGTGAATAATAAATAAGAGACGTTTTACTTTATCAATTTACTGTCTTCAGGTAATGCTACATTCAATTCCAGAATAGGGCAATTCTTATCATTGGTATCGAGTTGTACCTTGATTTGATCGGGATCGATATCCACGTACTTACTAATGACCTTAAGAATTTCTTCTTTTAGCTTGGGTAAATAATCCGCATCAGGATGGCTACCACTGCGTTGGTGAGCAACGATGATCTGTAGTCGATCCTTAGCAAGGTTGGCTGTTTTTTTCTTTTCTGTGCGAAAGAAATTTAAAATACCCATCATTATCCTCCAAATACACGAGAGAAAAAGCCTTTCTTCTCAGGCGTTAAAAAGCGGTGTTCAATATCATTGCCAAGGAAACGCTCGACCAAATCATCATAGGCCTGACCTGCAATACTATCACTATCCAAAATCACGGGATTACCGGTATTGGATGCCTGTAAGACTGATTGAGACTCAGGAATTGCCCCCAATAATGGAATGGCTAAAATTTCAATAATATCATCGACACTGAGCATTTCACCTTCATCGACACGTGTTGGTGAGTAGCGGGTGATGACTAAATGTGGTTTTACCGGTGAACGACCTTCGATAACGCGTTTGGTTTTGCTGTCGAGAATACCGAGAATGCGATCAGAGTCACGCACTGATGAGACTTCGGGATTACTGACGATCAATGCCTCATCGGCAAAATACAATGCCATCAAAGCACCTGATTCGATGCCTGCCGGTGAGTCACAGATAATATAGTCAAAGGTTTTGGATAACTCTTCGATAATTTTCTCAACGCCTTCCATGGTCAGGGCATCTTTGTCCCGTGTTTGTGAAGCCGGCAGAATAAATAAGTTATCCACTCGCTTATCTTTGATCAGCGCCTGATTGAGGTTGGACTCACCATTGATGACATTGATAAAATCAAATACCACCCGGCGTTCACAGCCCATGATTAAATCCAGATTTCTCAGGCCAATATCAAAATCAATAATGACAGTTTTGTGTCCTTTTTGTGCCAGGCCGGTGCCAAATGCTGCGCTGGTGGTGGTTTTACCTACACCGCCTTTGCCGGATGTCACTACAATAATTTTTGTCATTGTTTTGTCTGTTCCTATTAAGTCTTTGAATAAATAAAGTTTGTGCTGAGAAAAATGAAGAAATTACAGTGATTCCATCATTAATTTCTCATCTTTCATACTAATTTGTACCGATGTACCAATTTTATCGTCTTGAATGTCATCACTCAATAGGTAAATTCCTGCAATTGAGATTAATTCTGCCTGTAGAGTGTGACAAAAAATGGCTGCACTCTGATCACCACGTACTCCAGCCAAGGCACGGCCTCGTAAAACACCATAAACATGAATATTGCCATCTGCGAGTATTTCCGCCCCGGTGCTAACAGAACCGATGATCACTAAGTCGCCACCGGGGGCATAAATTTGCTGTCCGGAACGAATGGTTTGCCTCAGCACTTTGGTTGCTTTTGTTGAAGCAGAGGGGGAAGGGCTTGGTTTGGTTTCGCTTTCTTCTATCTCAGGTTTGGCTTCAGGTGTTGTCTCAGGTACTGCTTTAGTAACCGTCGGAACGCTTTCGGTTTCCTTGGTGGTTGTTTCTATAGGCTCTTTGCGCGGTGTTTTTGCTTCTGCAAGCACGGCCATACCAGCCGCTTCAAGCTGAATGTGACGGGACTTATCTGCACCTTTGACACCCACAGGGATGATTGATAAGGATAAGAGTAGCTCCCGCAAGTCAAAAAAGTCTAAATCTTGCTTCTCAGCTGATAAATTATGCAGGTCAACAACGAGCGGGGTATGATTAAAAAAGCCCGGTGCCATTTTAACTCGTTCTTTTAATTGCGTTTCTAGTACGGACAAATCATTTTCAAAGAGCTGTAACACAGTCAGAGTAAATAGGCTTCCTTTTAATTCAAAGCAGGGTTTGTCCATAGAACCTCAATATTTTTATACGCGATATTTTAAAAGAAATATGTAAAAGGCAAAATATAGTACATTTAGCCCCAATAGTATAACAAAAACCGCGTATTGCCTTAAGTTTTGTTAAAAGTGACGGATTATCTGCATTTTTTTATGATAAAATTTGTTCACAAAAAATGCCTGAGAGATTATTTGTAACTATTTTACTCATCGCTTGTCAAAGCTTGGGTAAAAATACGTATAATTATTCTCATTGCTCAGCTTATAGCTCAAAAATATAGCTCAAGAGTATAGCTTAAATATTGATAGCTCAAGAACGTAACTCAAAAAATAAAGGTCGATGGATGTTAAAAAACTTATCCTTATATGAAAAATTAGCCTTAGCCTATGTCTCATTCTTTACTTTGGTGGGCTTTATCTGGAGCTATATCAACCATGATACCTTCAAGGCTTATTTTGTCATAGAAGACGGCTTTACAGAATGGTCAACAGTGATTTTCCTCTTAATTGGCCTGTTTATTTGTGTGAAACGGCTTGTATTGCTCAAAAGCCAGAAACCCATGTTGTTTTTGTTTATGACATCTTTATTGGCCTTATTCTTCTTTTTTGGTGCGGGTGAAGAAATTTCCTGGGGACAACGTATTTTTAATGTCGAAAGCTCAGAATTTTTTGTCCAAAATAATGCTCAGGGTGAAACCAATTTGCATAATTTGGTGGTGAATGACACCAAGCTAAACAAGCTTATCTTTGGTCGTGGCATAGGCATTCTTTTATTATTGTATCTTGCTGTGCTGATCCCCTTGTATAGAACCAAAGAAGGTGTGAAACGCGTTGTTGATAAGTGGGCTATTCCTATCGCACAAAACTATCAGATCGTTGCCTATATTGTTTTATTATTATTGGTTCAGGTGATTATGGCATCATCCAAAAAAGGTGAAATGCTGGAATTTGCCGGTTCGGTTATTTTTATTCTTAATGTGGTCTTCCCCTATAATAAAGCTGTTTTTGAAAAACACTAAAAATAGTTGCCGGAGCATGGGCATCTCGCCCATGATACATCACCTAACTCCCCTCTAATCTTATCTTCATCAGGAAAATTATATCAATGAAATTAGTTAAGACACTGCTGTATTATTTTTTAGCCCTGGTGTCATTATTTTTTATCGGCAGGGCAGCATTGTTTGCGCTTTATTTTGAGCGTTTTTCTCAAAGTGATGTTAATTATTGGCTGAGTTTTTTATACGGTTTAAAAATGGATGCCATTGTGGCATGTATTGTTTTAATTTTACCCATGCTTTTATTAACCCTGATGCCCAAGGCATTGAAAAAAATCGTAGACAAATTTCTGACCGGCTATTTCCTGGTTATCTTCTTATTTTTTATCTATATAGAAAATGCTACATTTCCTTTCTTTGCCGAATACGATGTCAGACCAAACTTCTTATTTGTTGAATATTTAATCTATCCCAAAGAAGTTTTTACGATGATTTTTTCAGCCTATAAGCTGGAATTGTTTATTTCATTTGTCATGCTGGTGAGTGCCGCTTATCTCTTCCTGAAAAATAAGAAATGGCATGATTTTGAAACCGTCTTTGAGTTGCATTATTTCAAACGCTTTTTATTGTTTTTCCCCCTGTTCATTGTCTTAGCCATTGGCATTCGTTCTTCCTTCGGTCATCGACCTGCCAACCTATCCGATGCCATGTATTCCAGTAATCGGGTGGTGAATGAAATTACTAAAAACTCTTTTTATAGCATTGCCTATTCTATTTATAGAGACATGAAACATGGCAAAAAGAAAATTGAAGTGTATGGTGAAATGCCAATCAGTGAAGCCCTGCAACGAGTGAGTACGGCTTTAAATATCCCTCTAAATGAAAATTCCGACTCACCTTTTCGACGTGAAGAAGTCAGTCAGTTTCCTCTTGCAAAACCGAAGAATCTGGTTATCTTTTTACAAGAAAGCCTAGGCTCACAATTTGTTGAAGTGACCGGTGGTGCTGCGGGTATTACACCGAATTTTAATCGTCTGAGTCAGGAAGGCATTTTATTTAGAAACTTATACTCTAATGGCACGCGTAGTATTCGAGGTATTGCTGGCAGTGTGTCCGGCAATTTTTCTGTGCCGGGCAAGGGCGTGATCAAACGCAATAAATCACAAAGCGATTTTTTCACCATTGCTTCATTACTCAAACCCTTTGGCTATCATTCGATGTTTATCTATGGTGGTGAGAGCCGTTTTGATAATATGCGTGGCTGGTTTTTAGGCAATGGTTTTGATGAAGTGATTGATCAGCCAAAATTTATCAATCCAGAATATACCGGCACCTGGGGTGTGAGTGATGGTGATATGGTCGCACGTGCTAATCAGGAATTTAAAAAAATGCATGAGCAACAACAGCCCTTTGTTGCCGTTATGTTCAGTACCTCCAATCATTCCCCTTTTGATTTCCCCGATGGCAAAATTGAGTTGATAGCAGGTGTTGAGAAAAAAAGTGAACTCAATGCCATTAAGTATGCCGATTATGCCATTGGTCAATTTATTGCAGCGGCAAAAAAAGAAGCCTATTATGAGGATACAGTCATCGTTGTCGTTGCCGATCATAATATCAGAGTGCGGGGCAGTGATATGTTGCCAGTAAAACTCTACCATATACCGGGGATGATTTTAGGAGGGGGCATTACGGGACAAAATATTGATCGTATGATGACTCACCCCGATGTATTGGCAACCGCTTTAGATCTCACCGGGCGAACCTATAATTATCCTATCCTAGGGCATTCAGTGTTCTCTGATAAGAAAAAAGACTTGTCATTGATGCAGTTTAATGACACCTATGCCTATCGTGTGGCTGATAAAGTCTCTGTCTTGAGACCAGATAAGGAAGCACTGACCTTTATTTATCAAGATGAAAAAATGATTCCGACAGAGCATGATGCCGAGTTAGAAAAAAATGCCCTAGCGTTTATATTGACGATGAATCATTTATATGAAAAACGGCTGTACAAATAAATAGACATATAGCTGTAATGCGCTAAAAATCTAAAAACTTATCCACAGCTTAACTCTATGACTAATAACAGTATTAAAAAATAAAATCATTTATTAATTTATCCTTGAAAAAGTTATCCACAGGCACAATATAATAGGTATAGAAAGAATATAACAAATTTCAAGGGGTATTATTGAATGAGAATGGACAAACTAACCAGTAAATTCCAACAAGCCATTGCAGATGCGCAAAGTCTGGCAATTGGACGTGATCACCAGTTTATCGAATCCATCCATGTGATGGTGGCACTATTGGATCAAGACAATGGTACAGCCAGACATTTATTGACGCAATCCAATGTCAATATCAACCTATTACGCTCCCACTTAGCCAAAGCACTGGATCAAATGGCCAGCATCGAAGGTTTCGCCGGTGATGTGCAAGTGTCGCCCGAACTGACCCGTCTGTTGAATATGACCGACAAACTGTCTCAGCAACGTAAAGATCAATATATTTCCAGCGAACTCTATATTTTGGCTGCCACCGAAGACAAAGGTCAATTGGGTAGTATTTTAAGTGAGTTAGGTGCAAGCAAGGCAAATATTGAGCAGGCCATTGATAATATGCGTGGTGGTCAAACAGTAAACGATCCCAATGCTGAAGAACAACGTCAGGCCTTAGAAAAATACACCATCGATCTAACCGAAAGAGCCGAACAGGGCAAACTTGATCCCGTCATTGGTCGTGATGATGAAATTCGTCGCACCATCCAGGTCTTGCAACGTCGAACAAAAAACAACCCGGTATTAATTGGTGAACCCGGGGTAGGAAAAACGGCGATCATTGAAGGTCTAGCACAGCGTATTATCAATGGTGAAGTCCCCGAAGGTCTAAAGCACAAGCGTATTTTATCTTTGGACATGGGTACCTTGATCGCCGGTGCCAAATTCCGTGGTGAATTTGAAGAACGCTTAAAAGCTGTTCTCAGTGACCTGTCTAAACAAGAAGGTAGCATCATCCTCTTTATTGATGAACTGCATACCATGGTTGGAGCAGGTAAAGCCGAAGGCTCTATGGATGCCGGTAACATGCTAAAACCCGCCTTAGCACGAGGCGAGTTACATTGTGTTGGTGCAACAACCCTGGATGAGTATCGCGAATACCTGGAAAAAGATGCCGCCTTAGAACGTCGTTTCCAAAAGGTCTTGGTCGAAGAGCCAACTCTGGAAGATACCATTGCCATCTTGCGTGGACTGAAAGAAAAATACGAACTACATCATGGTGTCGATATCACCGACCCTGCGATTGTGGCGGCGGCAACCTTATCACAGCGTTATATCACGGAACGTAAATTACCCGATAAGGCCATTGATTTAATCGACGAAGCCGGTAGTCGCATTCGTATGGAAATTGATTCCAAACCCGAAAAAATGGATCGCTTAGAGCGTCGCATTATTCAGCTTAAAATTGAGCGTGAAGCCTTAGGTAAAGAATCTGACCCCGCGTCTAAAAAACGCTTAGGTATCTTGCAGGAAGACATTGCCGAGTTAGAATTTGACTATTCAGAACTGGAAGAAATCTGGAAGTCAGAAAAAGCAGCCGTGCAGGGCACACAGCATATTAAAGAATCATTAGATCAAGCCCGCAAGGATTTAGAAACTGCGCAACGTGCCGGTGATTTAGGCCGTATGTCAGAATTGCAATATGGTCGTATCCCAGAGTTAGAAAAACAATTGGATATGGCATCTCAGGCTGAAATGATTGATCAGGACGAACAACCTAAACTTTTACGTAATCGCGTCACCGAAGAAGAAGTGGCCGAAGTGGTGGCCAAGTGGACAGGCATTCCCGTCGCCAAAATGTTAGAAGGCGAAAATGATAAATTATTACGCTTGGAAGAACAACTTCATGAGCGAGTCGTGGGACAAGATGAGGCGGTGACAGTTGTTGCAAATGCCATTCGTCGCTCTCGTGCGGGCTTATCCGATCCTAATCGTCCCAATGGTTCATTCTTGTTCCTTGGTCCTACCGGTGTCGGTAAAACCGAACTGACCAAAGCCTTGGCCATGTTTCTTTTTGATACTGAAGCGGCCATGGTACGTTTGGATATGTCAGAATTCATGGAAAAACATGCGGTGGCACGTTTGATTGGCGCACCTCCCGGCTATGTCGGTTATGAAGAAGGCGGTTATCTTACCGAAGCCGTTAGACGTAAGCCTTATTCCGTTATTTTGTTAGACGAAGTTGAAAAGGCGCATCCTGATGTGTTTAATGTTTTACTTCAGGTCTTGGATGATGGGCGCTTAACCGATGGTCAGGGCAGAACGGTTGACTTTCGCAATACCGTAATCATTATGACATCTAACCTGGGCTCACAACGTATTCAGGAACTGAGCATGTTGTCATCCGGTAAAAAGTCCGCGAGCAATTCGGCTGAACAAGCCAAAGCGGAGACTGAAGCGGAATATCAATTAATGAAGTCAGAAGTAATGGAAGTCGTTGAACAACACTTCCGCCCTGAATTCATTAACCGTATCGATGATGTTGTCGTCTTCCATCCTTTGGGAAGAGAAGCGATTAATAACATTGCCAAAATTCAGATGCAGGATTTACGTGGCCGTCTGGAAGAACGTGAACTGGGTATGAGCCTAACCGATGAAGCGATGGCGCACATTAGTGAAGTTGGATATGATCCTGTTTATGGTGCTAGACCACTTAAAAGGGCCATTCAACAATTGTTGGAAAACCCTTTAGCACAGGAAATCCTAGCCGGTAAATTCATTCCCGGTGATACCATTGCCATCGATGTAATTGACGGTGATGTTCAAGGTCGAATGAGCTTTAAAAAGGCTTAGTCAATAACCAACCTGCCCCTTTTTTTCAAGGGGCACTTACCCCTAATGTAGCTCTCTATTTCGTTTCCCTACAATTAAACTCTTACCTTCCTGCTCACATAGAACAACGTAGGATGCTGCTGAGGCACGAAGCGCATCAGCAATGTTTAATTAAATATCATAATGAATAAAAACACCATTTTTAAATAGGCTATCTTTTTATATGGAATTTTTCCATGTTGGTTGGCTAATATCGGATTAAGTGGAAAGTTTTCCATGTTAGGCGGCTAATATTGGTTTAAGTGGAAATTATTTAAAATTGACTTTCAGCTTAGGTCGGAATTTTTCCATGTTAGGGCATCTAATATCTGTTTTAGTGGAAAAATTTCCATGTTAAGGGGGCATATATCGGCTTTAGTGGAAAATATTATTATGTTTTTTGAATTATGCCTTTATTTTCCATGTTTAGGGGGGTAATATCAGTTTAAGTGGAAAATTTAGGCAGTTATTAAAGATTTATCATGGAAAATTTTCCGTTAAAAAAGATCGTTAGGTAATGAAATTACAGTGAAAAAAATAAGCTCCATAATAATACAGACTTTATTTTTTTGGTCAGCATTTTGGTTTTGTATCCTTTGTTTAGGAGGTAGCTCAGATGTTGCTTTTATGACTGTTTTCCCTCCACTTACTTTGTTTATAATTTATATTTTTTTTGGATTTGTAGCCTTACCTATTATAATTTCTTTGGCTATGACTGCATTAATATTTTATTTATTAAATTTTCATGGTAATTTTGTATATCATAGATTTTATCCACTAATTGTAAATTTTGTTTTCTTAGTTATCTTTTTAATTACATCTGAAATATACCTTCAGTACCAAGTAACAAAAGCATTAAAAAAAGAAGAACCTAATTGTTTTATTAAGAAATCTTTTATAAAATCATTGCTTTATATGGAGCGTGGATATAGACATACTGTGTATGTAAAAGATGGTTATGTTTTTAGGTGGAGTTTTCGTGAAAATGAAAAATATTGTCGGATCATAACATAATTCAGTCTATGAGCCGCAAAGAAATTGCTGGGACAATGTGTATCAGAGAGCTTCTTTCATAGTTTGAAAACTGAATTGACGCACCATTGTCGATTCAAAACCAGAGTAGAAGCAAAGCAGGCAATATTTGAATATATTGAGGTATTTTATAATCGGGAGCGACTTCATTCGGCTAATGATTATTTGTCACCAGTCGATTATGAAATACAGCAGGAAATAGCTTAAATCGATTGATTGAAGAGGGGTAAAGGCGACATAAATGCCGCCCATTACCGTTGACGGCCATCGGCTCCTCAGCCTGTGCCGTGAAGATATTGTAACAGGATCATTACCGTTGTGAAAATACCTTGGGTGAATGGAACGGCTCTATCGTTCCAGAGGGCAAAGCCCTTCTTGATTACCCACAAAGCTCCGCCATATTTCGATAACTATACTATAATTATACTATAATTATACTATAATTAAAGTATAGATTATGTGTGGAGTAGAATGATGTCAAAAAATAAAATTCAGTTTCAAGAAGGTTATAGTTTATTTGAGCTTTTTAATGATTATGGCACTGACAAACAGTGCCGACAAGCCTTATTTAAATGGAAATTTCCTGATGGATTTGTTTGCCCAGAGTGTGGCAATAAGACTTATTGCACTCTAGAACATCGCCATCTTTATCAGTGCCACCATTGTCATCATCAGACATCAGCAACCTGTGGGACAATATTTGATAGTACCAAACTGCCTTTATCTAAGTGGTTTTTAGCGATTCATCTTATGACTCAATTGAAGACAGCGGTTTCAGCATTAGAATTAAAGAGACAGCTTAAGGTAAGCTACAATACAGCCTGGAGTATGAAACAAAAGATCATGCAGGTTATGAAAGAACGTGATGACAGTAAACCTTTATCAGGCATCATTCAAATTGATGATGCCTACTGGGGTGGTGAGCACAGAGGCGGCTCCAGAGGTCGTGGTTCAAAATAAAACACCGTTCGTTGCAGCCGTTTCTACTAATGAAGATGGACACCCGATTGCAATGAATTTAAATGTGCTTAAAGGGTTTAAATCCAGTGAAATAAAACGATGGGCACAAACTCATTTAACACCTGGAAGTACTGTTTACTCAGATGGGTTAAATTGTTTTCCTGCGGTTAAAGAAGCTGACTGTAAGCATGTTCCAATCGTCACGGGTGGTGGTGCGGCAAGTGTTGATAAAATTGAGTTTATCTGGGTTAACACTATGATAGGTAATATTAAAAACTCTCTATGAAGGGAAGCTATCATTCCATTAACTCAAAACATTTACCTCGGTATCTTGCTGAATTTTGTTATCGGTTTAATAGACGCTTTAACTTAAAAGACATGATGCCAAGGTTTTTATGCGTGGCGATGAAAACGCCACCTATGAATGGAAAGCTCCTAAAAATGGCGGAGCTTTATGGGTAATCAAGAAGCCCTTTCTCTTCATCTATTTAAAGTTAACATGAGAAACTAAAATGATAGGAAATACAAAATGACAAAAATCACTTGAAACAGCCAAAAAAATATTTAGAAAACTGTCCGGAAAAGTGTTGACACATCAAAATTCTTTTTACAAGTCAAAAACAAAGCTATTTACCATTAAATGTACTCCTGAACATAAAGAGTATTGGGAAAACATAGAAAGAAAGTGGGCTAAAAATACCTAACAAAAATTTGAATTGGATCACTTGGTCTATGCGATTTTTTAAAAAAATTCGAGTTTTGGTCAAAGAGAGTCATTTTAAACAGTCTCTTTCCTTGACCAAGTGCCCAATTAAATAGGCGTTAGCCAAAGGAATTATTAATGACACTCGGTAGTTTAATAACCAAAACTGAATCAGTTGAATTATTAAATTCAATTATGCCAGGAGGTAGTAATTGGCATAATGCAAGAAAAACAAATACAGACTGCTTAAATAATTGCCCTTGGTCTAAAAAGTGTAAAGGCAATGGTTCTGGTGGTTTTGTGTGCTCTGATGAGTGGGAAAAAGCAGAGCCAACCCCACTAGTTCTGGATGTCCTGTTTCACGTTCTTAATAACTGGGATTTCTATAATCAAGAAGACTTAAAAGGAATTTCAAAAGAAACTGAATCGGTAAAGAAACTAAGAAATTATGTTTTTGAATTATCTCATGAAATGGATATTGAGTATGAAGAAGGTGGCGTATCCATAAGGACACATTATTATAGAGAAAGAAAATCAAGTGCCGCTATAAAACTTAAGAAAAAAGCACTTAATGAAAAAAAAATAGTATGTAAAGCTTGCGAAATTTATTATTATGAAAAACTTTCAGAGCTGGGAATTAAGTTAATAGAGTGTCACCATTTAATACCAATATCAAGCAGTGAGCATACAGGGAAAACTAAAATATCAGAACTTGTTTTACTTTGTGCAAATTGTCATAGGTTAATACATTCTAGAAAAGAGCCACTTAGTGTTGAAGAATTACAGAAAATATTAAATTATGAAATGGCTAACAAATAGCTGCACCGGACAATTCAAAGCGGCACTTGTTTTGCTTTCGCAAAAACGTGCCACTTTGAATTGCCGGTGAGCAAGGCGTTAGGATATCAGTAACAAATAAAAGGAGTCATGAAATGGCAAGAACTGTAGAAGATATTGAAACAGAAATTGCACAATTGCCACAGTCACAATTAAAGCAATTTCGTGAATGGTATGAAAGCTTCGATTCAGATGCATGGGATAGGCAAATAGAAGATGATATCTTGTCTGGCAAGCTTGATGCCATTGCAGATGCCGCACTTGCAGAGCATAAAGTAGGGAAATCTAAGAGATTATGATTCACCATTCAAGCCCATCATTTTGGTCAGCTTATAATGCACTACCAGTATCAGTACAAAAAGTAGCTGATCAAAATTATGAGCTTCTAAAAGACAACCCTAAACATCCTTCACTGCATTTTAAAAAAATAAAACGCTTTTGGTCTGTTCGTGTTGGACTTCATTATCGAGCTTTAGCGATAGAAGTTGATGATGGTCTGCTATGGTTTTGGATTGGGAGTCACACAGTATATGACAGGTTAATAAAATCCTAACCAGAAAATGCACCGGAGGCAAAAAGACGCCCCGATGATTTAGGCGTTATACGTAAATATGAAATTCAAGAATATAAAATCATTCACTCATAACCTTACACATTCATATGTTAGTTTTGAAAATTATATCGATGGTGAGTTTGTATTTAATAGCTTAAAAGAAATGGCATATGCAGCAAATGGTGAAAAGGTGTCAATATACTGGATTTCCCCTAAAGATAAAATTCAACCACTTTTCAACGAGCGTGTAAATAAAAGCATAGAATATTACAAAGAATGGATTCCTAAATTAATGTTACAACATGAAATAGAAAAAGAAACTGTAGTTGAGTTAAGAACAGACATTTATTTAGCTAAAAACAAACAAATTGAGGTTCAGGCTTATGCTAGAGAACTCAATGGAAAAGAGTACATAAAAAATATATATGAGTTCGCCGACATAAAGTCATATGATGGTGAGGCGTAAAAAACGTATAACAAATAAATTAACGCAGACCCAAAAAGTTACGCACCTTTTGTGGCGCTTCGCTATAATGCCACAAAAGGCACAAAACTTTTCGGTCTGGTTATTAAAGCGTTAAGTAACCTGCAGAAATAAACTAATGAGATTTAAATGAAAGGTAAAGTAATTCAATGGAAAGATGATAAAGGTTTTGGGTTTATTCTCCCAGATGATGAGTCTGGAAAAATTTTTTTTCATGTTTCAAACGTTAAAACACGTTCTAGAAGACCACAAGTTGGTGATGTGGTTTTTTATGAACCAATGCGAGACTCAAAAAACCGTATACAAGCAAAGTCTGTTGTTATTGACGGTGTTACTAATTCATCAAATATATCTAAAAAACCTAGAGGCACACAGGTTGAGCCACCAAAGAAAAATGTTCTAAATTTCATTCTAATGATCATGTTAACGGCTTCTTTTATTGGTGGAATTTATATTTTTTTAAAAACTAATTCTATTGAAAAAGCTGTACCATTAGGTATTATAACTATTGTCACTTTTATCGCCCTTAATCGTCAAAAGAAACCAAAAGAAAAAACATACAGTTGTTCACGTTGTAAGAAGGTTGTTCCTTATGATTCCCGAACGATACAGGCATGGAATAATGGTTTTCTGAAACTATATTGCAGTTCTTGCCATCGAAAGTGGTTAAATGACAAGCCTCAACAGAACCATACTCATGTTAATTCACGAGGTGGGTCTGTCTTGGTATTATTGCATTATTAGTTATAGTACCAATTACAGCATGGATAAGCATTATATCAATAGCAAAAATTATTACTTAACAAAGTCATGAATTTGATCTCTGGGTCTTAGAGCCAGATCTTTATAGCGATCTTTATAGCCATATATGGACGCCCCACGAAAGTCAACTGATTTTGCTCTAAATCTTTTGATTTTTAACTTCATTTGTTAAATTCAAAATAAAGTAATCCATTCATCTGAAGGTGGTTGAAGAGCGGGCTCTTTCTTACCCCCTTGGTCAGATCGCTTTTTTCTATTAATGGGTTATGTTTTCATTTATTTTAGATGCTCACTCCTAATTCCTCATTCGTTCACTTTTAGAAAAAAATCCAGGCCGCTCACATATATCCGGTCTCATTGTGGCAGTATTTTTAACTGCCGGACCTTGATGAAATACGCACCTTATCGCCTATACACCCACTCGGTGTTTAACCAATGGCTCGCCAGGCTCTGATAAGGCACGTAAGCCGTTTTTCTCATCCGTTATTGCGACGGGAGGAAAGGTTTTGTTAATTTTTTATCTTTTATTCATACTGAGCTGTTATTTTTTTGGGATCATAAATCTCACCTTGTAATATTCGCCAAGCTGCCCGTGTCAATTTGTTGGCCAATGCGACATAGGCTTTTCTTTTACCTCGTCTTGCAACTAGCCGCTGCACCCAACAACTTAGAGGGTCATTTTTTTTATTAATTGAAGAGGGTCTTTATAGCCACCCATTAAATAAAGATTTATATCAAAGCTAAATTGTAAAAAAATTTCTTCTCGAAATGTGAATTTACAAAAATTGAATGTTTTTCAGTGGAGTGGGCAGGGAATGGGTAGTAAAAGTAGCTGCTAGATGGGGTTGCTCTGCATGACGAACAAGGGGAGGCCTGCACTGTTCTGCTAAGGTGTGTGCTTTGGTGAGCTGTTACGTTTAAGTCGTGATGGGGACGGTAGAATCGATTTTAAATAATTTCCTACACAAATTAATACCGCGCACCCAATACCGTTTTTGTTTCAGACATAAGGATTTTAATGTAAACGTCAATTAAAACCCACGTTCACAATAAGCTTCAGTTAGCTCAAACTATGATCTTCAATTCGTAATTTGGAGATACAAATGAGCAACCATTCAAAAGATGCTTCGATGAAGCAACACATAGAGGCCTGCCAAGCCAGTAACTTAAGCCAGGCAGTTTATTGTCAACAACATAAGATACCCTCTCATATTTTTAGCTATTATCGAAAGAAGTTGGGTTATGTTAGCTCATCAAAACAGGTCAACACCAACAATCAACTCATTCCCATTAATTTACTGGCCAATTCCCCCACAAGCAATGCAATTAAAGTAAGCCATACCAATGGTTTCAGTTTGGAAATCAATTCTGATACGAACCTGAATCAGCTCAAGTCCATTCTGGATTTGCTCAGGACTGTTTCATGATAACGGGCATCACAGTCAATCAGGTTTATCTGGTTTCTGGTGTTACCGATATGAGAAAAGCAACCAATGGGCTATCACTGATTGTCTCAGAGCAATTGGAACACAATCCCTTTGATGGCAGTGTCTTTGTTTTTTGTAATCGTCAGCGAGATAAACTTAAAATACTGTACTGGGAGCGTAATGGTTTCTGGCTTTACTATCGTACACTTGAAAAGGGAAATTCCAGTGGCCGATGGAAAAAGAACAACCCACTCTTTCGTTAACACTGAGAGAATTACAGTGGTTACTGGATGGTTTATCTTGCACACAACACCATGCTCACCCTGAAATTCATGGTCTGGAAAACAACTAAAAAAGTCCCTTTAGATGCGCATTAAACAGAATAAATACAAGCATTTAACGCTCATTTTTAGTATAATATAACGCATGAGTTCAACAGACAAAATACTACCAGAAGAGATACCAACGCTCAAAAACAGGGTGCTTGAACTCCAGTCAAAAGTGGACTGGTATGAGGAACAATTTCGTCTATTGCAACACAAACGGTTTGGTACTTCCAGTGAAAAAAGCCCACCCCGACTTCTTTAATGAGGCAGAAACGTTCGCCGAAGAAGCACCGGAAGTCCGTGAAACCATTACTTATGAGCGTAAAAAGCCCGGTCGTAAGCCTTTACCTAAAGACCTACCTCGTAAAGTTGTTCGTCATGAGTTATCTGAAGCAGAACAAGTCTGTGACTGCGGTCATCACTTGCATGAAATTGGTGAAGAGACCTCAGAGCAACTGGAAATTGTTCCTGCTCAGGTATATGTTGTAGAACATGTTCAGGTTAAATATGCCTGTCGTGCTTGTGAGGAAGGCGTTAAAACTGCTCCTAAGCCTGCACAGCCCATTCCTAGAAGTTTTGCATCACCCAGCCTGCTGGCCTATATCATTGTTTCTAAATTCCTAGACAGCTTGCCTCTCTATCGACAGGAAGCGATATTTAAACGCTATAAGATAACACTTTCCAGAGCCAGTATGTCCAACTGGGTGCTTAAATCAGCTGAATTACTCAAACCCTTTTATAATCGGTTGTTGTATTATCTCATTAGGCAGAAAATCATCCAGGCCGATGAAACAACGATGCGAGTGATCCATGATGGACGTGAGAATTGCCCTAAATCTTATATGTGGCTCTATCAAAGTGGCGGCTATCATTCCAAGTGTCCCATTGTTTTGTATGAGTATCAGCCTACTCGTGCAGGCCAACATGCCAAAACCTTTTTAACGGGGTTTTCAGGTTACCTGCAAACGGATGGCTTTCCCGGTTATCATATATTCGAAAATGAGAACAGTGAAGTCACTTTATTAGGCTGCATGGCACATGCTCGTCGCAAGTTCCATGATGCCTTAAAAGCATTACCCAAGAACAGTCAGAAAAAGCCTGGCATGGTACAAATGGCGATCAGTAAAATTGCTAAATTGTATGCGATTGAAAAACAAATCAAACCGCTCAATGCTGAACAACGTTACCTGATCCGTCAGGAAAAAAGCAAACCACTACTGGATGACTTTAAAAAGTGGTGTGATGATAAAGTGACTAAAACAACAAAAGACAGTAAGTTGGGTGTCGCTATTCGTTATGTGATCAATCAATGGAAGTATCTGACTGTCTATCTTGAAGAGGGCAACCTCCAGATTGATAATAATATGGCAGAGCGGCGGATCAAACCCTTTGTGATTGGGCGCAAAAACTGGGTCATGAACCAAAATCCTCGTGGTGCTGAGGCCAGTGCTATTTTATATTCAATCGTGCAAACAGCGAAAGCAAACAACCTAGAGCCCTTTGCCTTTTTAACACACATTCTGACTGAGTTACCTAAGCTGGGCAGGCATTATGATGATGAGGCTTTAGAGCAATTGTTGCCATGGAATTTGACTGAAAAAATTCAGCCTTTAAATAAAGTGGAATGATACGTCAACGTGGGAAGTTTTGACGTATACATTTTAATTGTTCTTCCGGGCCAACGAAGGAATGAAAGCCTTTTGAAAAACCATCGACTGTTTCTAGCCAAGCATCTTCATTGAGTTGTAATTTTTGTAATATAGCGGGAGTGCCCGATTTGATATAGCCACGTTTATCATCTCTCTTCATTCGCCCCGTCCATTCTGCAAGTTCCAGATAGTCGTTAAGGTCAAAGGCAATACCCTTGTCTTTAAGTGAGCTACAGATAAAGGGGGCGAGCTTAATAGTAGCTGTGTTTTGTTGCGTTATTTTTTGGCTAATGCTTTTTGTCTTTTTAATTGAGTCGATACGCTGTTTTACTGAAGTATATTCAGAGTCTTCTAGCGTTTGACTGATATCCGCTCTGATAGGATTTAAATCAACATAGACCATGCAGCTAAGAATGGCTTGCTCATCAAGCAGTGCCTGACTTTTAAAACGTCCTTCCCAGAAACGGCCAGTACATTTATCTTCAGCATTGGCTCTGCGAGCAATGTGTTCATTGAGGCAACGCATGAACCAACTGATATCCATTAACCGCTCTCTGAAGACGGCAATGGTTTCCCGAGCCTTGTCTTGTTCAGCCTCAGAATGGCATTCACCATTAAGGTAGCGTTCTACCAATACTGGAATTGAACAAAGTTGTTGCCAGTGTTGTATCACGGTTTCATCTGACCAACTTTGGGCAAGTGAGGCGTTGATTTTCAATACTGTGTGCAGGTGATTGGACATAATAGCGTAGGCGCAGACGTCAATGGCAAAGGTTTTTGATAGTAAGGCCAGTCGCTCAACAAACCATTGTTTGCGATGGCTGTAATCTTTATTGGTGGCGCTATCGACACCACATAAGAATGTCCTGCGGACACAGCGGGAGATGCAGTGGTAAAAGGGAGTATCTGAAAGACTGATTGTTGACTTCTTGGGGTGGGCATTTGATTAACTCCATTTAATCGGTATGACAGTTAGAATGAAGAGTATAGAATATAAACGTACAATATTCAAGTGATACTATCCCATGAGCATTTGTTTCAGCTTATTATTTGTATTACACTGGGTTTAGATTATGGGTGGCCAAGACTCCCCAAGACTCCCGCCAGTAAATTATGAAGATTATCACTGAGGTAAAAACAATATGCTAATGTACAATCCCCCTCACCCTGGTGAGATAATAAAAAAATTATGCCTAATTCCACTTGGTATAACAGTAACTGATGCCGCAAAAGGACTTGGTGTTAGTCGAAAAACATTATCAAGTATCATAAATGGAAAAGCAGGTATAAGCCCTGAAATGGCAATTCGCTTATCTATAGCATTCAGTACTACATCAGAGAGTTGGCTAAATCAACAATCACAATACGATCTTTGGCAGGCAGAATTACACCGAGATGAATTACATGTTACTAAGTTATCAGTAGCTTAAATGACATAATCGGGTAGCCGGAGGTTTCTCTCCTCCCAGCAGTAATCTAGGACAGCCATCAATTGAAAATTTAAACTATGGTTGTCCTTAATCCTCCCTAAAAATATACATCAATACTCAGTAATTTGACAGTTGTAACTCATTGGGTTACAGTGTTTTTATGATTATTACTTTCATACATAAAGGATTAGAGAAATTTTATAGTTAAGGCTCTACTGCTGGAATACAAGTAAACCACTCTAAACGCCTAAAGCTCATCCTTTCCAACCTAGACCAAGCAGAAAGTCCAAATGATATGGACTTACCAGGTCTTAAATTACATGAGCTAAAGGGAGATCGAAAAGGAATATGGTCAGTAAAAGTCAATGGAAACTGGAGAGTTACATTTCGATTTGAAGGTCGAGATGTTGAAATAGTTAATTACGAGGATTATCACTAAATGAGTATACACAATCCAGCTCATCCGGGTGAAATTCTCAAAGAATTAGTAATAGAACCATTAGGTGTTACTATTACTGATGTCTCTGAGCATTTGGATATAAGCCGAAAAACATTATCAAAAATTTTAAATGGTCATGGTTCAATTACACCAGAAATGGCATTAAGATTAGAACTAGCATTTAAAAACCATCCGCTGATCATTGGCTGAGGCTTCAAAATGCGTATGATCTTTGGCAATCACGACAACATCTAGCAACTTTGCATGTCCAACCATTTCAAATTGCCTCATAATGGATAGTGGTTTAGGCCACCCAGTGCGCCGAGCTAAATCGGTAAGAAATTGGAGGTGAAAGCCCTCTATCTGGAAAGGGTTAGCTCCCCACCGGAACTCCGAGTTATGGGCGGTTATTCGTAAGGGTAATGGTCGTCTTAAATTATGGCTGTCATCAATTCCATTGTTTGAATGGGTGGCTATGATTGTTGTTTGTTTGAAAAAATATTTTTAAATGATGGGTGTCTGGAATCGCAAGCAATGTATTAGTAGGCAAGGGAACCAGTCGGTCTTTATTGCCTTTGGCATTGCGAATATGTACTCGACAATTGATGGCATCAATATCGCCTACTTGTAAACGAAGCCCTTTGATGTGTCAACACTTTTCCGGACAGTTTTCTAAATATTTTTTGGCTGTTTCAAGTGATTTTTGTCATTTTGTATTTCCTATCATTTTAGTTTCTCATGTTAACTTTAAACAGATGAAGAGAAAGGGCTTTGCCCTCTGGAACGATAGAGCCGTTCCATTCACCCAAGGTATTTTCACAACGGTAATGATCCTGTTACAATATCTTCACGGCACAGGCTGAGGAGCCGATGGCCGTCAACGGTAATGGGCGGCATTTATGTCGCCTTTTACCCCTCTTCAATCAATCGATTTAAGCTATTTCCTGCTGTATTTCATAATCGACTGGTGACAAATAATCATTAGCCGAATGAAGTCGCTCCCGATTATAAAATACCTCAATATATTCAAATATTGCCTGCTTTGCTTCTACTCTGGTTTTGAATCGACAATGGTGCGTCAATTCAGTTTCAAACTATGAAAGAAGCTCTCTGATACAGCATTGTCCCAGCAATTTCCTTTGCGGCTCATAGACTGAATTATGTTATGATCCGACAATATTTTTCTATGACTATCAGAGGCATATTGGCTACCTCGGTCAGTATGCCAAAGCAATCCATCCATTGGTTTACGCTTCCATATGGCCATCAGTAAAGCATCATTGACTAGCTTGGCTTTCATTCGCTCATCCATCGACCAGCCAACAATTTGCCTAGAGAATAAGTCAATGACAACCGCTAAATATAACCAGCCTTCCTTGGTGGCAATATAGGTAATATCACCCACATAGTAGCGATCAGGTTGAGAGACAGTAAACTCTCTTTCCAGTAAATTTGGAGATATACGCTTATTATGCTTGGAATTAGTCGTCGCTTTAAAGCGTCTCTTCGTTTTACAAAACAAACCGGCTTTTTTCATTAATCGACCAATTCTCCGGCGGCTTATATGAACGCCTTTTTCAGCCAGTTTTCTTTTAAGACGACGGGTTCCATAAGTCTTGCGACTGTCTTCAAACAGTTTTTTAGCTGCTCAGTAAGCGCTTCATTTTCTTTCTCTCTATCCGTTTTAGGAGAGCTAACCCAATCATAATAGCAACTACGGGAAACATCCATAAAACGGCACAGAATCGTTACCGGGTAATCTTTAGCCTGATCAGTTATCCATGCGTACTTCACAAAGTTTCCCTTGCAAAGTACGCTGTGGCCTTTTTAATAAATCACGCTCCTGAATCACTTTTGCCAATTCTTTTTTCAGACGTTTTACTTCATCATAAATGTGTTCATCACTTCTATTGGCTACCGTCTTCACCGGTTTGGAATATTTACTGATCCAGGTATGTAGAGTATTTACATTAACACCTAGCTCCCTGGCAGTCTGAGAAACGGTTGATCCGTCTCATTAGCTAATTTGACAGCTGATTCTTTAAATTCTGATGTATAGCTTTTATTCGGTTTTTTTGTTTGATCATTCATTTTAGGTCACACTTTTTATTTTTTAGTTATTTTAAGTTGTGTGTCCGGTTAAGTATAGCCACATTACTTCACCCAATCGAAGTCCCATGCTGTACAAGGTGAAGAACAATACACGATAACTGAGTTTGCGAGTTGAAAGAAAAAGTTTATTGGCTTCATCAATGGTGATAATGTCTGGGATACGAACGATTTTAGGTGGCTTAATAATAGGAATATCAACCCAATTTCTCTTCAAAACATGAATATAAAAGAATTTTTAAACCATAGAGATCAAGCTTTACGGCACTCCAAGAAAGCCGTTCTAGAAGTGCATGAAAGTAGTCGATGAGTTGGTTTTCAGTCAGATTGTTTAGTTTTCCATTAAAATACTCACCAATTCGTCGAATGGCACGGGAGTATGCATCAATGGTTTTGGGTTGCAGGCCTTTAAGTTTTAAATGTTTGCAGTGTAATGCATAATATTGCTTGAATTGTTTATTATTTGGTGTTTTCATTAGGTTGTAACCTCTGTTATTTGAAGAGATCACACAAACCTGCTTATTGGTGTAAGCGGTAATTTATGAGGTTACACTAAATTAGAGTGATGAGCTGTTTTCTCCGCGATAGCGGTTCGTCCAACAAGTGGGTCAAGTTCGCCCACAAACAACGTGGGCTGGGACCTCCGCTTTACTCTGGCCTCTTACCCTAAGCGTTAGGCATAAATAATCATGTTAGATAGTATGCTCGCACAAATTTCGTCACATTCATTAGATATTACATGGTTTGTCTTGTGGGTATCCTCGTTCATTTTTGCATTGATTCTTGCATATCCTCCGATGAAATTAAAACCCTGGCGACGCTACCTTATTGCACTTTTTCTCTATGTCCTTATTCAAGCAGCCGTTACCATAATGACTAACGAGAGCATCGAACGTACGGTGGAGTCAGGCGATGATGGCGCAGGGTTGATGCTCGTGCCGGCCTTAATTGCTCTCCCATCAATATTGATGCTGTTCCTTCTGAGCTTGCGCGGATTGATCTGGCTGGCGCGTATTCTTTGGCGGTATGTTGGTAATAGAAATGTCTCGTCTAGCTAGTCGGTTCGTCAATCAAAAGAACGTAGCGCCTAACGAATAAGCGAAATATTTATTGCCACCCATCTTTTGAGATTAAGTGATGGGTGGCCTAAACCACTTTGCCATGGGTGGCCTAAACCACTTTTGAGTCTCTTTTTGCGTGCATCCTGTCGCAAAAAAACATCGCCAGTACCTAATGCAAGGTTCAGGTCAATATTGTCGATTATCCAACCTGGAAAATGGTATAATTCTTTTAGGGAAGCAGTTGCTGACATTTAATAGATTCCTTACAAAGTGATGTTTATGCTGTAGTGAGCTATAACATTATACTGTAAGTACTATTTTATGTTTTCGACTGTTTTCCCATCAGCCAAAGTGGTAAAGCCCCTTATTTATTCCCTAACAGACGATTTAAAGCAGAGAGTTAAAATAGAGTTGAATCTAAGCCTTCTAATTTAACTCTATTTTTAAATTAATTTGATTTGATTTGATTAGTATCCCAATTATAAGAAAAAGCTGATAAACTTAATGGTAATTTTAGTACATTCAATAGTTGTGATATACAAAGAGAAGCACGGAAATGGAAACTACCCTTGTACGAGTTTCTAGAGACTGAAATGTTAGCTTATAAAATAAAGGAATAATCATGGACGAAAATGTATACAAAACACCCGAATCAAATTTATCGGTAAAATCGGAAGAAAATGACAATATTGCGACTCGATGGAGTCGTTTTTGGGCATCGTTAATCGATGGTCTAATGATTATAGTAGTCACTGTCCCGACAATGTATTTTACCGGTGGCTTTGATGGGGTTTCAGAAGGAATTCAGCAACCTATTGCCTATACAGTTTCAATAGGGATTCTTGGTCTAGTAATATTTATGATGATAAATCTGAAGTTTTTGAAAAACTCCGGTCAAACTGTGGGGAAAAAAGCGTTAGACATTAAAGTCGTTACAATGGATGATGAACTGCCAACACTGAGTAATCATTTTCTTAAACGTTACTCAGTTTATTTTCTTCCAGGACAAATACCTTTGGCAGGTCAGTTTTTTTCAATGCTAAATATATTGTTTATCTTCGGCAAAAACAAGCGATGTATTCATGATTATGCTGCAGGTACAAAGGTAGTAAAGTGCTAATGAGATATTAGTTGTTTCTGGCGTTTTTGAATCAACTCAGAAATTTTCGGATAGCCATTTCCCTTTGCATCCTTAGCAATAATCTCAATCCAATTTTTTTCTGTGGGGATACAAGTAATCTTGTCCATTGCATATTGTGTTGATGCCATATCATTACTCATGGCAATGTGCCAAAGTGACACAACAGCTAAGCAAGAATCTGGGTGCGTAATTAAATCAAAGCCTTATCAATAAGACGTTCGAGCATTTCCTTATCATCAAACCGGTGATCTAGGACGCCCATTATTTGGAAAATCATGGGTGTCCGCAATCTGTCATGAATGGGTGGCTATGATTGTGTTTTTTAAATGATGGGTGTCTGGAATCGCAATTCATTAAATGATGGGTGTCTGGAATCGCATCTGGAATCGCAATTCAAAGCGGCAGGAACCTCCCCCAGTTTTGAACACATCTATTTATTTATAAGCCTAGAATGCTTAGGTGGTTATTTTCCTAGTCGATAGCAATTATTTCTTCTTTAAACGTCAGGCATTCATTTTCAACAATAGCCCTAACCACATGGATTTCCATTGCTTCTGTGCCAAAATTTTTATAATACAGAAACATATTTGTGTCGTTGAGAGTATTGCCACTTGATAGCGATCCATTCTTATATTGAGTGAATGTGTGTTTGTGGTATAGGTCGGTTGATTTCATTATTGACAAATGATGAGTATGACCACAGAAAACATGTCCTATATTATTCTCCCTTACGAACTCGACAACGAATTTGGAGTTGAAAAGAGGATCGGAATCAGTGTCCAGGATGGAATGGTGATTTAGAAGAATTATTCTATCGTAACTCTCTTTGCTAATTGCTTGAGAGAGTGCGTTCAATATTTCCTTCTCTACAAAACCGTTGTCTGTATAGAGTGAGCCAGTATCAAGGCATACTACCAGAATGGACTCACCATTAATCGTGATGTTTTTAAGAAAATTGATGTCAGTAAAATGTTCCTTTATGTCAATGGTATTGTCATCAAGAAAAAGTTTTTTCTTTCTACATTTTTTACGATTTAATGGGTGAACGACTTCTATATCGTCGATATACTGACGAAAATAGTCAGCACTTCGCATATTTCGTTTGTCATGATTTCCGGGGATTGAAATAACGTGTTGGCAATCAATTGACTTCAAAAAAATTCCGGCGGCTTCAAATTCATTTTCGAGAGCATCCGTCGTATTGTCGCCTGTGTTAATTACGATATCAGCCGCATAGCTGTTTAATTTCTCCAGCAACAATTCATTTTTCCCGAGCCAGTGACGAGGGCCAAAGTGCATATCTGAGATGTGTAGTATATTCATTTACGTTTCGAGTATATTTTTTTCGCTAAGCAAGTATATTTTAACCACTATTTAGGCTCATGTACTTTGGAATTGGTGTCAAAGTACATGCAGTTGTGACCAATAGAGGTTGAGTACGTCAGTATAATGTGACTATAGTATGTTGTAAAGGGGTGGGCTAGGACACCCATCGATTGAAATTTCAAACTATGGCTGTCTGAAGAGCGGATCTAGAGCGGATCTAGACACCCATTATTGAATTTACAATTCTATCGTCTAAATTATGGCTGTCATCAATTCCTCCGTAAGTTATGGCTGTCATCAATTCCTATTCCTTTTCTGTTTTTAAAATATCCAGTGCCACAGCTTCGGCTGCTTTTATACCATCGATACCAGCAGATAAAATACCACCTGCATAGCCAGCACCTTCACCGGTAGGGTATAAGCCCATCGTGTTTATACTTTGCATATCTTTACCGCGTTTTATACAAATGGGTGATGAGGTGCGTGTTTCTACACCCGTTAATATTGCATCTGCCATCGCAAAGCCTTTTATTTTTTTATCAAATGCGGGAATTGCTTCGCGGATAGCGGTGATTGCAAACTCGGGTAAGGCTTTAGATAAATCGCCCAGAGTGACTCCGGGTTGATAAGAAGGGGTGACGCTAGCTAACTCTGTTGATGGTTTGTTATTTAAAAAATCTCCAACTAATTGTGCCGGGGCATGATAGCTTGAACCACCTAATGTATACGCGAGCTTTTCTAATTTTCGTTGTAAATCTATGCCGGCGAAAACATGCTCCGGATAGTCCTGCTGTGGATCTATACCCACTACAATAGCCGCATTTGCATTACGTTCTTGGCGTGAATATTGTGACATACCGTTAGTGACGACGGCGCCCTCTTCTGAAGTAGCAGCAACGACTTGACCACCTGGACACATGCAAAAACTATAAACACTGCGACCATTCGGGCAATGATGTACCAGTTTATAATCTGCAGCACCTAATATCGGATTACCCGCTTCAGCACCAAAACGTGCTTTATCTATTACTGACTGAGGGTGTTCTATACGAAAGCCAATGGAAAAAGGCTTGGCTTCGATGTACACACCTTGATCCAGTAGCATTTGAAAACTATCTCGTGCACTATGACCAATGGCCAAAATAATATGTCGGGTATTTAATGATTCACCATTACTTAAAGTAATACCGGTGATCTGAGCACTTTCATTATCATTTGATGCTCCACGATGAATAATATCTACTTTGCTATTGAATCGAATTTCACCACCTAAACTGACGATTTCAGCACGCATGGTTTGTACCATTTTTACTAGTTTGAAAGTGCCGATGTGTGGTTTACTGATGGAGAGAATTTCTTTCGGTGCGCCGGCTTTAACAAACTCGGTTAATACTTTGCGGCCTAAATGGTTTTTATCTTTAACTTGGCTATACAACTTGCCGTCTGAAAAGGTCCCTGCGCCGCCTTCGCCAAATTGGACATTAGATTCGGTATTGAGCTTGCCATCACGCCATAAAGCCCACGTATCTTGAGTGCGTTGTCTAACATCTTGACCGCGTTCTAAGACAATAGGCTTAAGCCCCATTTGTGCAAGTACAAGAGCAGCAAGGATTCCAGAGGGGCCAAAACCGATGATGATAGGGCGCTGCTGATCAGCTGTTGGAAAGTCACTAACGCTGGGTGCAACAAATTTATAGCTTGTATCAGGGCTGGGTCTTACAAACGATTGTCCAGAAAACTTATCTAAAATGTTGCTTTCCAGTGTTTTTTCTAGCGTCACATCTAACTGATATATCAATAATATATTGGTCTTTTTACGTGCATCAAAGCTACGTTTGTAAACGCTGAAATCAAGTAAATCGTCTTTGTTTATGCCCAGTGTATTAATTATGGCAGCGGCTATGTCAGTTTCCTGATGATTAAGCGGCAATTTTATTTCATTAAGTCTTAACATGGATAATTCGCTTGAGGGGTATAAGTGATAGTACTGCGGCTCATTTTAACATCAATAAGTAAGACACCCAACCTAATTTTAGTTACTAAAATAATGGGGCTTCTGAAAAATGAGTGGTCATTTTACCCAAAAGAGTTAAACAGAGAGATGAATTAGTAACATTGCTTTGTTAAGGATGGGATACATAAATTTATGTACGTTAATCAAGCTGTGTTTTACTGAAAAGAAATTTGGGAGCAGATATATACACTCAATGATTGAAATTTCAAACTATGGCTGTCCTGCATTTGCTCTGCATTTGCTGCATCTAGCATTTGTGCCATAGATAAAATTTTGGTGCTATATTTTATCTATGCTGTTACGGGTATAATATCGTTATTTACTCATTTTGGGATGACATTAGTATGAGCAATGAGATCAATTACAAAAACAACCCCTTACACGGTGTTAGTTTGAAAAGCTTGTTGATTGAAATAGTCGATCAGTATGGTTTTGAGATACTATTTGCCTATTTAAATATCAATTGTTTTAAAACCAATCCAAGTATCGATTCCAGTGTTAAATTTTTAAAGAAAACGGATTGGGCACGTGAAAAAGTTGAAGTCTTCTATTTGTATGAATATAAATGCTTACCTAGAGCACCTTATGAACAGTTTTCATTATCTCCAAGAGAGCGGATCATTCGTAAGCGCTTAACGAACAGCGTTCTTTACCTTTTCCAATTCTGATTTTTTAAAATTCCAGGGAAGCAATGCTTCCAGCTTTTCAACCGTATCCGCATAAGGTAATTGGGTTAATACATAGACCATATACGCATATGGCTCAATATCATTGGCCTTAGCGGTTTCAATAAAACTATAATGAACTGCACTGGCATGTGCACCCTTTGGCGTATCTGAAAATAACCAGGCCTTTCTACCCACGCAGAATGGACGGATAGCATTTTCTGCCAGCACATTACTGATATTCAACCGACCATCTTCACAATAAACAGTCAGCTTAGGCCATTGATTATCAATATAGGTGAGTGCTTTTCCTGTCAAGCTGTCGTTCGGCACTTTGCCCAGGGTGTTATCGACCCATGTTCTTATTTTCTCAAGAAGCGGCAGGCTCTGTTTCTGACGAACCTTAAATTTTTCATTAACACTGGCTTCTTTTTATCTCACGCTCAATTAAATACAGCTTATTGATATGGGCCAGTGCCACATCGGCTTTTGTAGGCTTTTGATTGCTCTTTTTCTTTGGTTGTGCCGTCTGAGAATCTTTGAATTTACGGCGAGTGTGATCCCAGCAGCCGACCGATGTGGCATTATTTTGTGCACACACGGCATTGTAACCGGCATAGCCATCGGTTTGCAGATAGCCGCTAAAGCCATCAAGCAGGCGCAGTGGTACTTCCTTCTTACGAGAAGGATCGTATTCAAACAGCACACTGGGTTGTCCAGGTGGCCCGCCACGACTGACCCACATGTATTTGTTCGAATGAGCACTGAGTCCCGGCTCTTTTAATACTTTGAGCACCGTTTCATCCATTTGGATGATGTCACCCGACAGTTGATGTTCTCGCATGAGGTTGATGAGCGGCTGGAACTGATGAGCCAGTTTAATAGCCCAATTGGCCATGGTGGCTCGGGTTATATCGCCGCCATAGCGTGATAATATGCCTTCCATTCGATACAGAGGCAAACCATCGGCATATTTTGAGATAATGATGTGTGCCATCAGGTGAATACTGCCCATTGATTTAGGTAATGGATGTTTTGGCATGACCGCAGCTTTCATTGAACGACTGTCTGTGTCATTGGTGCCTGCAAAGACGGCTTTTTCCTGGAAGTATTCCAGTATTTGGACTTTAGCTGGAATGATATCCAGCTCTTCTCTGACTTTAGTGTAAAAACCTCAATGGCACCGGCTTTTTCTTCATCTGTCAGATCGATGAAGACAGGGACTCTTGGAATAGTCTTTGAGAAAGGCTTCCTGCCTGTTTTTTCTTTCTTCTTAGGCGAAGTGGTTTTAGGTTCAGGAGCCCCTCATCGTCAGCCGCCTGCTCAGCTTCATCAAATAAGCGTTCCTGACCATCACTTTTTCACTGCTGGGTGCAAAGCGTTTACTACGAGCCAGACGAAGGGCTTCTTCCAGTATTTTTATACGTTGGTTTTTCTGTTCAATGACACTCAACAATTCATTCTTGTCCGCGTGTGAAAAAGCGGAAAATATAGAGTCGTTTTTGTGGATTCAGCCTTGTTTTGCATGGCTTTATTATAACAAAAAATAGACTAAAAGTACTTAAAATACAGACTCATAATGCAATTTCTTATGCGGTTTCATGACACTGATATCATAGCCGTCTAATAGCCAGTTGATTTGTTGTCCGGTGATATTCATCAGGTCATCTTCACCCTTTGGCCATTTGAACTTTTCTTCTGAGAGACTTTTGTAATAGAGTACAAAACCGGTATTATCCCAGAAGAGGCATTTAATTTTATTACGCTGACGATTGGTAAAGGCATACAGATGGCCTGCAAAAGGATTATGACCTAATTCACATTCAACAATGGCACTGAGGCCAATAAAACTTTTACGAAATCAACAGGCTTCAGATAGAGATACACCTGTGGCAGGCTGAGTGATGGAAGTATGGCTGACTTCATTGGAACAATCCTGCTAATTGTTTTACCAGCTGTACATTATCGGCAGTCACCCCTTCAATGCGTAGCTGATTGGGTAATTCTACAATTAATGCTGAGGTGCGGGCTGAATAGTGTGTCGGGGAAGATAGTTGAATAAAACCATTCCCCTTTGTCATCGCACTGGTTTGCGTTGTTGCACCCAGCAACTTACGCTTGTAATAGCCAAAACGTTTGATGGGTAGCCCATGTTCCTGACAATAGGATGCCTGGCTGATACTGTTTTCATTCCATTGATTAACGTGGTCTTGCCAAAATTGTTTTGAGTTGGCTTGGGTTTCTGGTTTCATTGATGTGCCTCATAATTAATCGATGGATTGATTATGAGGCAGGGGAGATATTTTTTGAATAACGCTAGATGGTTAAGCGCTTACGATCATTCCAGAAGAGCAAGTACCGAGTAATCCTAGAGAGCTGAGTTTAGAGGATGCTGAGCGGTTGCACGCAAAGCGTGTAAATAAGCCAGTTGTGCGCGAGCAGTGGGGTGAGAAGTCCTCGGTAAAGAATGTTGATATATGGGCGAATCGGAAAAAAATCTGAGTGATGATGGAGCGAATGGAAGTCACTAATGAGGCAATAATCGGTACTAATTGGCCACTATAAAATACAGATGCTATCCATCTTTTATAGTAGTTTTATGAAAATTCTCTAAAAGCGCATAAAGTGTTTAACGTCAACGAATTTTGCTGATTTGTGAACGGCTTGCTTGACAACATTAGGGAAATAACGGAATCTTCATTAACAAATTTTTTCCTAATATATCGTTAGTTATTTTCAATAAGTAGTAGAAATTTCATTAAATATTGTGGTGCATAATGCAATCAATCAAGAAAAATATTTCTTTTGTTATTGGGTTGTTTTTTCTATTATTCTTAAATATTTCTTCTGCAACAACGACTCTGGGTAGCAAAAACAGGTGCGAATTCAAATGACTGCTTAACTGAATCTTATCCCTGTTTTAACAATACATCATGCAGCAAAGCTAGCCAACCAGCCTGGCGACATTGTTAATATAAAAAGTGGTATTTATAAAGAAAATAATGACAATCAGGGCTTATTGTATTTCAATATTCCAATCGGCGTGTTGCTTGAATCAAGTGGCACACTGGACAAGCCTATTACTTTACAAGCAGCACCGGGTCATGAAGGCAAGGTTATTGTTGATGGGCAAGGTACCAATACATTATTTTTTATTGGTGATCGCGATTATATCGTCATTCAAAATCTACATATAATTAATGCCTACAGCCAGGCCATTGGTAGTCGAGGTAAATCTGCAAGAATATATGATGATGCTAATAGCTCAATTGGTGTGCATATTTTAAATAATTATATTTTCAATACTAATTCAAATACTGCAGGTGCTAATATCGCCGCTATTCGTTTGGATCACTCAAAAGACTGGGTGATTCGCAATAATACTATTGATAGAATAACTCAAAATGGCATTTTAGCAAAAGCAAATCACACCTCGGGCATTCAAGCTTATGAGTACAACAATATACTCATAGAAAATAATAAAATAACGAATGTATCCAGTGGCATATTATGGAAGGATCACAATGTTATTAGTGATGATGGCAGTGGCTCTATTATTTACCATAATGGTTCTGAAATTCGCTTTAATATTATTGCAGAAGCCAGTAATGCTATATCATTAATCACCAATCGTAGTGGGGGTGATGAAGCCGCCAATCATTTCGTTCACCATAATATTTTCTATAATATAAGCACTGCTGGCATCCACATTAACATGTCGGACTCACTTTTTTCTTCGACCAACTTTAGGATCGAGCACAACATATTTGACAATGTTTCATTAGGTGTGACTAACGACTCATTTAAGCAGTCATCATTCCTGGGAAATATATTTGTTAACTGCCTAAAATCCTGTATAGACTTCAAAGATGAAACGGATATTGATGCTCAATTAGTGGCTTCGGATTATAACGTCTTTGATAATACATTCAAAGTTTCCATCGATCGATATGGCATATCACAGAGGTCATTTAAAACATTAACCGATTGGCAAGCAGCTAAAACAATAGATTTTGTCGCTCTCAGTTTTGATTTTCCTGATAGTAATAGCATCATCAGTAGTGCTGATTTGTTATTTATGGATTCAGTTAATCGAGACTATCACTATAAGAATACTTCACCTGCCAAGTCATTATTGGCCGATGCAAGTAACGCAGGCCCATACCAATTAGGCACAGAGCTTATCGGTTTATTGCCCGATTATCCATCTTATGATGTGCCCATTAAAAATAACCTATCCGATAACATAAAATACCGTCGCTCATCAATTATCTGGCTCTTACTTAAAAATGAATGAAATACCATTTTTTGAGTGGTGGTGTGGTAGGAGATTTTACGGGTTTGATTTGTTCAATGCGTTGTTTAATGGATGTATGCTCAGAGGTTTCCAGTGTTTTGAATATCCCGCTGCTTAGATGTCAATTTCTCTGAAGCACCGGAAACAAATATTTTTGAAAGCTTGATGGGGCGTACGCTTTGACGTACGCTAAAGTGAGAGGTTAATCATCATGATAATATTAAATGCTACTGAAGCACGTTCAAAGCTGTATAGACTTATAGATGAGACGGCTGAGACTCAACAACCCATTGTAATTACAAGTAAAAGAGACAATGCCATTTTAGTATCAGAAGAAGATTGGAATGCTATTTCTGAAACGCTTCATCTATTGTCGGTACCCGGAATGAGAGAGTCAATCCAGGAAGGATTAAAACAAGATCTATCTGAAAGTGCCAAGGAACTTGATTGGTGACTTGGACACTGGTGTATACAAGGCAAGCACAAAAAATTAGCTGCCTCGGGGTTAAAAATTAAAGCAACATTACTTTTGAACACCATTCAAAAAGACCCCTACCAAAATCCACTACTGTATGAGACATTGCTGGGTGATTTGTCAGGTGCTTATTCACGCCGAATCAATATTCAACATAGGCTTGTATATCAAGTGTATGAACAGGAGCATACTATTAAAGTTATCAGACTCTGGACGCATTATGCATAAAAGTTCATTTATAACAAAGTTTGCTTATACTCACCTATCATTTGGCAAGCTGTAGCTGTCCTTAATCTACTTGGTTTAAAATATATTAACCATAAAGTATGCTATAAATAAATAGAAAATGTAAAAATTTATCAGTTAATCAATCATCCAATCTTCAAGGGAATAAAATGTTATCAGGTGTAATGCTATTGTGGTTTATTCTTACCGGTATTTCGGTGCTATTTGTTGCTATTGATAGCATTAAAACGCCTGAATCCCCTGTTTTGAAATGGGGCTTTATACTACTTACTGCTTATACCGGTCCCGTGGGTGCATTTCTTTACTTGTAATCAAGTTTCTTTATGTGCTGGGTTGTCGTGAGCCTTTGCCCGGCTTGCATGAAAAATATACTGCCACGCGCTGGCGTCAGGTATTGGGATCAACGATGCATTGTGTCGCCGGTGATGGTCTGGGGATTTTAGCTGGAGCAATCTTAGGGGCTGTCATCCAGCTATCCAGACCCTGGGAAATTTCGGTTGAATATTTATTGGGTTTTGGTTTTGGCTGGACTATCTTTCAGGCTTTGTTTATGAAAGCTTCATCCGGTGGTTCGTTTATTAAAGCCTTAAAGAATACTTTTATTCCAGAACTTGTTTCAATGAACTATTTGATGGCAGCAATGGTACTCGTCACCACTTTTGGCATGCAGATGATTCCACAAAGTGGCGACCCTCTGACAATGGAGTTCTGGTTTGTTATGTCGATGGCCTTATTAATCGGATTTGTTGCTGCCTGGCCGATAAACTGGTGGTTGGTCAGTAATCATCTTAAACATGGCATGATGACGGTACGTCCAAGTGCGAGCCATACGGATGATAAAATGTCGGGACATTCTGCCTCTGTTCACGCAGAGCAAGGTGCTGCTACAGAAGAGCATACAGAAGATCATGATGGTGGTGAGCATACGGATAAAGTTTCATCTGTCATGATAGGATTTATGGTGCTGCTATCATTTGTTGTGTTTGGCATCAGTGTCAGTATTGCTCTAATGTATGGAAGCTAAAAGCATGAACGTTCGTCAATATTTTATCATTATCTCTATTCTTGTTTGCTCTACGTTGCTCCTGAGCCAGTTTTATTGGGGCTTTTTAATAGTAGGTCCGGTTATTTTTCTGGGCTTATATGATATGTTGCAAACAAGGCATACTAATGTACACATCATACTATTCTTCGTCTTTATCCGGTTATCGGACATTTACGCTACTTCTTTGAAAGTATTCGCCCCGAGATTCAACAATACTTTGTTGAATCGAATATCAGCGGTCGTCCTTTGAACCGTGAGTTTAGAGCTCTGGTTTATCAACGCGCAAAGAAGCAACGAGATACACGTCCTTTTGGCACACAGTTTGATGTCTATCGTTCCGGCTATGAATGGATAAACCATTCGCTTGCACCGATTGAAATTACCGATAAACATCCCCGGATCAAGTTTGGCGGTCCGGGATGTCAGAAACCTTACTTGGTTTCCCCCCTGAATATTTCAGCAATGAGTTATGGCGCATTAAGTCAGTCGGCTATTATGGCCTTAAATAAGGGGGCTAAGCTGGGAAATTTTTCGCATAATACTGGCGAAGGTGGCCTTAGTCCTTATCATTTAAAATATGGTGGGGATATTGTATGGCAGATTGGTACCGGCTATTTTAGCTGTCGAGATGAAAATGGTTTGTTTGATAAAGATCTGTTTGCGGAAAAAGCACAGCTTGATATTGTTAAGATGATTGAAATAAAATTATCACAGGGAGCAAAGCCCGGACATGGCGGTATTCTACCCGCAGCAAAATTAACTCAGGAAATTGCTGATATCAGACATGTACCGATGGGCGCTGCTGTTGTTTCACCCTCATCCCACTCGGCCTTTGATTCACCCACGGGCTTGTTGGAATTTGTTAGTGAATTAAGAACATTGTCTGGCGGAAAGCCCGTTGGCTTCAAATTATGCATTGGTAATAAAAGCGAATTTTTAGGCATTTGTAAGGCCATGTTAGCGACTGAAATCTACCCTGATTTTATCACCGTTGATGGTGCTGAAGGAGGAACTGGCGCAGCCCCTATTGAATTTACCAATTCTGTTGGTACACCACTACGTGATGGTGTTATATTTGTCAATAATGCTTTATTGGGTGTCGGGCTACGCCAACATATTCGGATTATTGCATCGGCTAAAATTCTTTCAGCGTTTCATATCGCCCGAATCATGGCTTTAGGTGCAGATACAGTCAATTCAGCTCGTGGTATGATGTTAGCTCTGGGTTGTGTACAATCGCTCAGTTGTAATACTGATGAATGTCCAACAGGGATTGCAACCCAGAATCCAGCCCGTTATAAATCATTAAATGTGAGTGATAAAAGCAAGCGTGTTGCTAATTTTCATCAGGCAACGGTTGAAGCTTTGATGGATTTATTGGGTGCCTGTGGTGTCCAAAGTTTGGATGAGTTGGACTTGAAGCATATTTATCGTCGTGTCGGTGGTACAAATATCGCAACGTATGAAGACTTGTACCCAGCCGTAAAGTCGCTTTGCCTGCGTTGTGGCATGGATATTCCCAAGGATTGGAAAAAAATATGGGAGGCTGCATCAGCAGATAAATGGCATTGATAAAAACAACTAAATTATAATTAACGAGAATATATTTTATGTTTGATGGTATTGTTAAGAACGAAGTTGTCGGATCTTTTTCAAGACGGCAGCAATTATTTTTCCGCTATGTCATTTTTGTACTCATTGACCTAACCGTAATTAATTTATTCAATGAATATTGGGGATATGTATTTATAGAAAGTTTTTCTATTTCATTAATGGTGGCATTATTGCTTCAGGTTTTATTGCAATTGACAATTCTTATTGAGCATCGTGTTGCCAATTATTTTAATAAAAAAGCAACGTTTAAAGCTAAACTGCTTCGTATTCTATCTGCATGGGCGATTCTTTTTAGCTCAAAGTTGATAATTTTAGAAGCAATCAATATATTCTTTGGTGATAGCGTCGTTTTCAGCGGTCCTATCCATGGTCTAGTGTCATTTATTGCTGTTGTAATTGTCATCATAACAGTAGAACAAATATTTCTCTTTGGTCATCGAAAGTTGGCATCTAAGTCTGATGAAGATTTCTAATAGGGATTAGTGTATGTATGAAGTCTTGGCCTTGCTGGCTTTATTCGTACTGGTATACAACCCCGTTGCCGGTGCTGTTGAGCGCTCCTAGGTCAGTGGACCTATGATTTTTACTCTATTTGGTTTATTGATTGGTCCATTTGGCTTTGATGTGCTGTCCTTAGAAGCCGACCGGGAAATGATTAAAGCACTGGCTGAGCTAATGTTTGAATTAGTGTTATTTGCTTATGCAGTCAACGCTGATCTCGGTGTGTTGAAGAAAACCTCTGGCTTGCCGATGCGCTTGTTGTTGATTGGATTGCCACTGACTATTCTGCTGGGTATCGGCGTTGCTATGCTGTTATTTGATCAACTATCATTGTTTGCTATGGCAGTATTGGCAACGATGCTAGCACCCACCGATGCAGCACTTGGTAAGGCGGTGATAACCAATAAGACTATGCCCGATGAGATCCGCGAAGGCTTAAACGTAAAAAAATCAGTTGAACCTACTGCGACCGCCTTATGCACTGAATCTTAAGGATTTTCCATTCACCCGTAGGGTGACTACGAATAAAGCCAAAATAACCTGTAAAACCCTTAATTTTCAGCACCTAAGTCGCTCTCGCTACGATTCAACTGATTATTTTAGGTTAAATGTTGAAAGTGGTCTGAATGATGGAATTTGTGTACCGGTGTTACTGTTATTTTTAACTCTGGCTTTGGGACATGCAGGTGATCAAGGTGCATGGACTTTGGGGATAAAGCTGGTGAGTGAAGAAATCGGTATTGGCCTTGCCGTGGGATTGGTGTTGACTTATTTTGCCATCAGATTGTTTGGTATTGCGCATTTCCGGCGATGGTTGACACATATCTGGATTCAAGTGCCAGTGATTGCCTTGGCACTGAGCTGTTTTTCTATAGCACAGTATCTCGGTGGCAGTGGTTTTATTGCTGCATTTAGTGGTGGACTCCTCATCGGTAAGTTGGGGCATTATCTCCCCCGAAAAGTACATGATGAATTTCTTCTTGCTTCAGAGGGTACGGGTGATACCTTGGCCTTGATCACCTGGGTGATTTTTGGTTCAGCGGTGGTGGGGCAGGTAGTTGAAAATTTCAGTTGGTTGATCTTACTTTATTCGCTATTGAGTTTGACATTAATTTATATGATACCGGTGGTTTTATCGCTCATTGGCAGTCCGGTGGATACCGAAGGTAAACTGTTTATCGGCTGGTTCGGTCCACGTGGTTTAGCAAGTATCGTATTTACGGTCATCGTGTTGGGAAGTGGATTGCCAGAGAGTAGCGTATTGGCGACTACGGTAGTGTATACGGTTATTCTTAGTATCATTGGCCACGGTGTCACCGCAAATCTATGGGCCAAGGCTTATGGCAAACGTAAGCGACTGGCTACTAAGTAATGAATGTAATTCATTCATTTTATTGCTTAATCAAAAGTACCACATCTTTTTCTGGGATAACTAAAGTGGCTTGCCAATGTTGAGCCAGCCACTGAAAGCTATCTTCGCTGAAGAAACAAACATGGGTGATATCATTTTTGTAATGCCAGCGCGAGAAGGCATCCTGATCAATCACTCGCTTAGTCATAATGCCCAATATGCCCTGAGGTTTTAAACAAGTCCAGAGCCGTTCAAGTGTCTGACGAGGATGATGTAGGTGTTCTACAACTTCTGTTGCGGTAATGAAATCATATTGTTGCGCTAATAATTGGGGCTTATGTGCGAAAAAAAGGTCATAGTTTTCCACCGAATGTCCGGCTTCATTAAAGAGTGTTGCCAAAACAGGTCCCGGACCAGAACCAAAATCCAAACCCTGACTTGCGGGTTTTAAACGCTCTAAGAGTGGCCTTGCCATACGCATCAAAAAATGTCGATAACCGGTGTCCTCGGCAGAATTTTCATGCAGTTCATAAATGACTTTTTCTTCTTCAGCACTGATAAATTGTGTGGGTGGAACAAATACCAAGGCACATTCAGGGCAATAAAAATATTGTCTGTGATCTTCAAAGTAAGGCTGTCCGGTTTTTAATTGACATAGAGGACATAAGAAAGCATCTGTTTCAGACATGATTTGAATTCATTTTATCCGCAATAATACTCAGTGCATCCTCGACGGTTTCCCTGATTGCGGCTTCTTTATCATTGGCCAGTGATTGAATGACAGGAATGGCCTGCGGACTTTCAGTGAGTCCCAGATAATAACAGGCATCGTGACGAATATTATTATCTGATGAATTCACCAGTTCTCTCAAGGCCGGAATGAGAGCCTGAAGTGAAGGCTGACCCTGAAATTCTTCAAAAATAGCGCCGATACCAATTTTTGCCCCAAGGGCAACCTCGTTGCTTTGTATCATTTTGGGTAAATGATGCAATAAGTCCGGTTCTTTTTTGAGTAATTGGATCACTTGTTTTAATTGACCAGTTGTCAGTAATTCATTGAAATATTCTTGCATGCCGGTTTCGGATTGAGCCAGTTGAATCCATTTACTTAATTCGCTCTTGGTTTGTGCGCCGGTAAACTCAAATGGACCTATTTTTACCCAAGGAACCGAGCGAATATTAAGCTCACGGGCTTTTTCGGGAACCAGTGCCATATTGCTGATGTCTAATTGGGCAATATCCCCCGCTTTTATGAGTTCACTCAGTGCTTGTAAGACATTGGAGCAGTGAGGGCAGCCTGGCGCGATAAATAATTTGACAGTCATCATTGGTTTTTTGCTTTTTAGTCGTATAAATGAGTGGAAATTTAACATACTGTCAGCAATTGAGATAGAGGAATTTGTTATCAAATATTTTAAGTCATCCATTCAGGCATCACTCGCTTGTTCTTTTTTGTTGTTAGCAATGGCTGTCAGTGCAGAGCCATCAGCCAGACAGGAGCCGTCAGCCAATCAAGAGCCATCAGCCACACAAAAGCAACATCCAAGTACTGCTTATTCGGCTGAGTTAAGCAAAAAACTACAAGCAGCCTATCAAGCAAAGGGTAAAGACTATAAACCCCGCACAGAACATTTTAATAAAGAAGGTGCTGCAAAATATACCAACCGCTTGATCCTGGAAGAATCCCCATACTTAATTCAACATGCTCACAACCCAGTGAACTGGTATGCTTGGAGTAAAGAAGCCTTCGAAAAAGCTCGCAAAGAAAATAAGCCGGTGTTTCTGTCTATCGGTTATTCGACTTGTCACTGGTGTCATGTGATGGAAAAAGAAAGCTTTGATAATGAAGCAATTGCAGCATATCTCAATGAACATTATATTGCCATTAAAGTGGATCGTGAACGTCGCCCTGATGTGGATAAAATCTATATGACAGCGCTCATGATCATGAAACAAAGTGGTGGCTGGCCAATGTCATCTATCTTAACCCCTGATGGCAAGCCGTTTTATTCCGGCACTTATTTTCCTCCCGACTTGTTTATTCAAGTTTTAGAACAAGCGAGTCAATTGTGGCGTGATGACGAAGAGAACCTCAGAGCCATCGCAGAAAAAATAACGCTTGCTGTACAAAGTCGCCAGCGTGGTTTAGAGCAAGCTGAACATATTGGCAAAGAGCGAGTGCAAATTGCCGTGATCAATCTCATGAATAGCTTTGATGACTTGCAAGGTGGTTTTTCAGCAGCGCCTAAATTTCCCAATGAAACCTATCTGTTTTTATTGCTAGATGTGGCCATCAGAGATCAAGATGAAGAAGTCTTACAGGCATTAATATCAACCATGAACCACATGGCTCAGGGTGGTATTTATGATCAAGTTGGGGGTGGTTTTCATCGTTATGCAACAGACAATGAATGGCTGGTGCCCCATTTTGAAAAAATGCTCTACAACCAGGCGCACCTGGTCAGGAATTATCTGCAACTTTATCGTGTTACTCAGGATGAAAATTATCATCGAGTAGTGACACAAACATTAGATTACGTCTTGCGTGAAATGCGCGACCTTAAAGGTGGCTTCTTTTCTGCCAGTGATGCGGATAGTGAGGGGGAAGAAGGCAAGTTTTTTGTTTGGAGCAAGACTGAATTTGAAGCTGAGTTAACAAACTCATTAGGGTCTGAACTATCCAGTTTAGCGACGGCTGTTTATGGTGTGACTAAGGACGGTAATTTTAGTGAACAAGCTGCCCATGAAGTCACAGGTAATAATATTTTATATTTACCCGAATCACTGGCTGCTTTTTCGCAACATAAAAAAATACCATTAGCGATGTTATATCAAGATATCGATAAAATTCGTGATGTTTTGTATAAGAAGCGTCAGAGCAGAATTGCTCCCACTATTGATCATAAAGTGCTTACCGCATGGAATGGTATGATGATTACAGCCTTCGCACAAGCGGGCAAGCAATTAGATAATAAAAACTATCTTGATGCAGCAATAAAGGCAGCAGACTACCTCTGGCAAGTACATCATGTGTCAAGCAATTTTTCTGCTTCTAAACTGCTACGCGTCAGCCTTGATGGTAAAGCATCAGTCACTGCAACATTAGCCGATTATGCTTATCTTATTCAAAGCTATCTAGCCTTATTTGATGCCACTGAAAACCAGCAATGGTTACAACGCAGTCAGACCCTAATGAGTGAAATGCTAAGTTTGTTCTGGGACAAAGAAGAGGGTGCTTTTTATATGAGTGCTTTGATTGATACCAGCCTCCCCGAACATGAGCAAGGAGTCGAATTATTTGATCGACCTAAGGATATTTATGATGGCGCTATTCCTTCGGCCAATGCAGTCGCTTTGGAAGGTCTCACGCATTTATATTTGAGAACCGGAGAAGAAAATTATCATGCCAAGGCCATGGCTTTGATTGCTTCTTTGTCATCAAAGGTTAAAGTCACACCCTCATCGTTTTCCTATTTGCTGATGGCTGTGAATCAGTTGAATTTTGGTGAGTTGTCAGATGTTCAATACGGGGGAAAAGGTCATGTCAAACTTGAAGCTCAACATCAATTAAACGACCAAGCCAAAGAGGGAAGTATCTTCGTTGATATAAAACTTAATTTTGATGAACATTGGCATATCAATAGCCGTTATCCCAAGGATGAAGACTTGCAAGCAACATCCATTACTTTGGGCGAGAAGGCAAAAGGTTTATGGAAAATTACTCGCGCAGAATATCCTCAAGGTGAAATGGTGAAATTGAAGTTTAATGATACGCCATTGTCGCTTTATCAAAACTCAGTGACGATTAAGGTGTTATTGGAGAAAATTGCTCACTCTAATCGCTCTAATAACAAGCAGGAAAAAAACGAAATGCTGTCTATTCCATTGAAAGTTAATTATCAGACTTGTAGTGATAAGGTATGCTTGGCACCTGAGAGTAATACTTTTTATGTTTTTTCGAGGGACTCCGGGAATTTGGATAAATAGCGGATAAAATGAGAACGGAAAAACATTGCCGTTTAAGTTGATTTTTGTTCTCCACAATAAGGCCTAAACCGCTTTTGTGCTTTCGGATTACTCCCACCCACCATCAACAATAACACAATCTCATCTTGGCTTAATTTTTGCATTTCATATACCACCATGAATAAAATTTTTACCATTATCATTTTTTTATACTTTATTGCATCTCACATCGCAATAGTGTCCGCCGCTGAGCGCGAGTATGTTGTGCCTATGGAAAAAGCACTTTGGACTAGCGTAGCTAAGAAAAACTATGAGTGTAGTTTGTCACAAATCATTCCTTTTTATGGTGAAGGAAAATTTATTCATAAGTCGGGTCATAAAGTAAGGTTTGAACTCTTCAGTGATAAACCGGTTATGGATGACAATATAAAGATCATTGTGCAATCTGAGCCTCCTCCCTGGCGTCATGACGATAAGGTGTTTGAAATTGGGCAATATGTCTTTGAGCGTGGTCATAATCCTTTGATTGTGGCTTCACCTGAAGGCTCAAGAATGATCCAACAGGTAGAAAATGGTATGTCGCCAGTGGTCATTTATCGTGATATGGCCGATGGACGTGACATTATTGCGGTTATGTTGTCACCGATTAATTTTCGTAAGGCATTGGTAGAATATCGAGATTGTGAAAAGACCTTAATGGATTTTGATTTGGAAGAAATTAAAAATCTTAGACTCTATTTTGCGACCAATAAAGATATTTTAACGCCTCGTTCAAAGCGAGATTTAAGAAATATTCCACGTTATTTAAAACTAGATCCCAGTATTAAACAAATCAAAGTCGATGCTCATGCCGATTCTCGTGGTCGTCGTCGTTTTAATGACAAGCTATCAGAAAGACGTTCTGAGGCTGTGGTGAAGTATTTATTATCCATCGGCATCAAAAAAGACCTGATTTATGCGGTTAGTTTTGGTGAACGTAAGCCGTCACATACGAATAAAACAGCCAAGGGACGCTCTAAGAATCGTCGTGCCAATGTGCAATTATTGACTACAGCGCCGCCAACAGAAGAAGAACAAAAGGCAATTATAGAAGCCAGAAAAGCTGAACGTCGTCGTCAATTGACAGAACGTTCTGTCTTTAGTGGCGCTAAATCTGCTGAGAATAAAAAGTCAGGTAAAAAGACCCAGGACAAAAACTCTGCCAATATAAATGGCGCAGCACCGTCTTCTGAAACAAAGAACGGTGCGCCTAGCAACTCATCTTCTGCAGCGAATGATTATGTCGATGACGAGCCACCCGCCCCTAATTTCATCAATTTTGACCATTTGGTTGATAAAAACAACCAAAAAGTTAATTCTCAGTAGGTTAGAAGTCAAGAATCCGCTATAATGCGCCCATTTCGACAGTCTTATTGTTTGTGGTAAGCCTTGGTTTGAGTAAAGCTTGGTTTGACTAATGTCTGTCTACACTTAATTTATTAATGTTTTCTATACAGAAACGAATGTGGGAGAAATTCTCGATGTCTGACGTGAAAAAGGTGGTTTTAGCCTATTCCGGTGGTCTTGATACTTCAATTATTGTCAAATGGCTGCAAGATGAATATCAATGTGAAGTAGTCACTTTTACGGCGGATGTCGGTCAGGGTGAAGAAGTTGAGCCAGCACGTGCCAAAGCAAAGGTGGCGGGTATCAAGGAAATTTATATTGAAGATTTACGCGAAGAATTTGCGCGTGACTTCGTATTTCCTATGTTCCGTGCCAATACCATCTATGAAGGTGAATACCTGCTAGGGACTTCGATTGCGCGTCCTTTGATTGCCAAACGCCTGGTTGAAATTGCCAATGAAACCGGCGCTGATGCCATTTCTCATGGTGCAACGGGCAAGGGTAATGATCAGGTGCGTTTCGAACTGGGTGCTTATGCCCTGAAACCGGATGTACACGTCATTGCTCCTTGGCGTGAATGGGATCTTAACTCTCGCGATAAACTCATGGACTATGCCGAAGAGCATGGTATTGCCATTGAGAAAAAACGAGGCAAAAAATCGCCGTATTCTATGGACGCTAACTTATTACATATTTCCTATGAAGGTGATATTTTAGAAGATCCAGCGAATGAGCCAGAAGACTCTATGTGGTTATGGACTGTTTCACCTGAAAAAGCACCGGATGAACCAACCTATCTGGATTTTGATTTTGTTAAGGGTGATATTGTGGCCATTAATGGTGAAAAAATGTCACCGGCTACCGTGATGGAATATTTGAATAAAGTCGGTGGTGAAAATGGTGTTGGCCGTACCGATATAGTGGAAAACCGCTATGTGGGCATGAAAGCGCGTGGTTGTTATGAAACGCCAGCGGGTACAATTATGCTCAAGGCACATCGAGCAATGGAGTCCATTACTCTGGATCGTGAAGCAGCGCATTTAAAAGATGAAATGATGCCTAAATACGCCACTCTTATTTACAATGGTTATTGGTGGTCACCTGAACGTGAAATGTTGCAAGCCCTGATTGATGCCTCACAGACGGTGGTTAATGGTCAGGTACGTGCTAAATTGTATAAGGGGAACGTGATTATCGTGGGACGTAGCTCTGAAACGGATAGTCTGTACGATGGTGATATTGCCACCTTTGAAGATGATGAAGGGGCTTATAACCAACAGGATGCAGAAGGTTTTATTAAATTGAATGCATTAAGATTACGAATTGCTGCGAAACGAAAAAAACAGTAAATCCGCTCAAAATTAGCAGTCTTCCCGTTTGTTGTTATGGCGGGGAGTGCTTGTTAAACGCTTTAACCTAAAAAAATCAGTTGAATCTACTGCGACCGCCTTATGCACTGAATCTTAAGGATTTTCCAGAACATTTTGACTTCACCCGCAGGGTGACTACGAATAAAGCCAAAATAACCTGTAAAACCCTTAATCTTCAGCACCTAAGTCGCTCTCGCTACGATTCAACTGATTATTTTAGGTTTAAATTCACCTTTCCAAGCTTTCACACCCTAGGTTTACTATTTAAAACACTCATGTTTTTGAGGGTGAACGCTTATATAAAATCTTATTACTATCTCTTATTCTTATTATTAAATCTAGAATGATTACTTGCTTTGGAATTGAATTTCAACATGAATAAGATAAAAAAAATAAGTGTCTCTAAAATGAGTTGGTTTTTTGAAAAAACCATCATGGGTGGTGCTGTTGCTTTTATATCCCTATTTGCCGTATTGATGCTTGTTTGGATGTTCTATTTGTTGAGTGGTATTGAAGGTTAAGCTATTGAAGGTTAGACTATTGAAATAAAGTCAATTTATGGCTGTCAGATAAATCCCAATAGCAATACGATGAGCTATCCGAGACGCCACTTTGAAACGAGAACCCATTTTGAAACGAGAACCCATTTTGAAGAAATATACATTAATTTCACTGTTAATATTTCTATCCGGCTGTACCGATAAAAATCAAATAGTAGACGATCGCTGGTATACATACGCTCAAATAGATAAGGGTGCTGATATTTTTAAAAATAATTGTGCCTCCTGTCATGGCGATAATGCACAGGGTACTACTCCTGACAACCCAGCACCCGCATTAAACGGCACTGCTCATGCTTGGCATCATCCTTTGAAAATGCTACGACAATCTGTCCGTAATGGCAGTATTCCCTTAGGAGGGACTATGCCGCCATTCAAAGATAAACTCAATGCCGATGAAATAGATGCGTCTATTGCTTTTTTTCAAAGCCAATGGAAGGATGAAATATATGAAGCATGGATAAAAAGAGGCGCTTTAAAATAACAGCGTCGACTTTCTGGGTTGTTTACTTTTAATGCTCAAGTGTCAGTGCTCAAGCTTCAAGTTTGAAAGTTACTTGAAGAAAGGCATGTTACCAAACATCCCATTATTCTTTTTCGGTGGTGGTGGACGCATGCCATTGTTTTGGCTAGGTGGTGGTCGACGACTTTTTAATTCTTTGATGGCTAAAATAGTGCCTGTGTAACGGCAGAGGTATTCTGCTTTTTTTTCACTTTTTGGCATTCTGATGACTTGAGCATCAAAATCGCAAACTCTTGGCACTAAAGTGGGTTTGACCAATATGATATCACCCTTTTCACAATGCTTAGGCTTCCCCTGATCGGAAATACAAAAATATTCAGCAAAGCTATTATTGCTGATCACTAGTAGTGCGCCTGCGATTACAAGGCTAATCTGTTTCATTGACTTCTCCGTTGATTGAAAGCTATTTATAACAGCTTTTTAATGCATTCCAAATAGGTAGTTTCATCTGGTTGCTGATTATTACTTTGTGCGGCCCATAGCATTGCGCCTAAACACTCCATCATTTGATGTTCGGCTTCATGAGCATCGCCGGTTTTCTTGCATAGTGATTGATACAGGCTGGTGATTTCTGCCGGGCGCTGGGTGCCGAGCTGCTCCTGAATAGAAATATGCATCCCCAAATGTAAAAAAGGGTTCGTTTGACCCATTTCAGGCGTAAAATCTCGCTCTTGATTGAGTTCGATATTATCAAAAAAAGCATGGTATTCAGGATGTTGACCAATTAAACTGGCAATTAAGGATTCCATGGGTTCCAGGGGTAATTTTTTTTTAAATTTATCCCAACTTTGAAAGTAAACCTTGCGTAGCTGATTTCTATCCTGGCCAAAGAGCATTCATTATTCCTGTTGTGACAATAAAGTGTGACAATGAAGGTGACAATAAAGTAATAAAAATTACTAAAAAACTAAAAAATCATTAGAAAAAATTGCTGATAGAACGGAATTTACCAGAACTTGGGCTATTTTCCACTAAAACGCTTGGCATTGTCCACTAAAGCTTTTATTTAGCTGATAAATCAACTTTGCAACACCACTTCTAATAAATCAACAACATGAGCCTTTCTTGATAAATGTCAAAAATAGCTTCTTTAGGCAAGAACTTAGGTAATTATTTCGTTAAATAATGCCTCAAAGTGCAATCTTCGTTTCCATTCTTCTTACAGTTTTATTACAATCGCGCTATAGAAAAATACAATGATAAAGCCTGTTGCTATTTAAAAATTGCTGCAACCAGAAAAAGGCTTCCCTGAAACTTAAAAGAAATGTGGTTATGGACTTAAAAAATATCAATGATGTCGACGATGCAACCAAAGGCTCTCGTCGTGAACTTTTTCGTATTGGCACAGCGTTATTATTTATTGTCGGTATTATGCTTTACACCTTATCACAAAATAGTGTGGATGGTAGTCCCAGCACCTTATTGATTATCGCCGCTATGATTGGCGGTTATATGGCCATGAATATTGGTGCCAACGATGTTGCCAACAATGTCGGGCCAGCAGTGGGTTCCAAAGCACTTACCTTGACAGGGGCTATTCTTATTGCCGTAATCTTTGAAGCCTCGGGGGCATTAATTGCCGGCGGTGATGTCGTTAGTACCATTAAAAAAGGTATTATTGATCCGACTGGGGTGCTCACTAGTGATTCCTTTGTATGGATGATGATGGCGGCCTTGTTGGCCGGTGCTATTTGGTTAAATATTGCCACTGCATTAGGCGCACCGGTATCAACCACACATTCAATTGTCGGTGGTGTACTGGGTGCAGGCATTGCAGCAGGCGGAATGGGTATTGCCAATTGGGATAAAATGGGTGCGATTGCCGCCAGTTGGGTTATTTCTCCTGTGTTAGGAGGGCTGATAGCAGCCTTTTTCCTCTATATGATTAAACACTTTATTACCTATCGAACGGATATGCTGACTTCAGCTAAAAGAGTGGTGCCGATATTTGTGGCCATTATGGCCTGGGCTTTCTCAACGTATTTAATTGTTAAAGGCTTAAAGAAAATTTGGAAAGTTGAATTTCTGTCTGCAGTGCTGATTGCACTGGTGATTGCCGTGGTAATTTATTTAATCGTCAGACCATTACTGGCTAAAGCGGCTGATAAATTAACTAATGATAAAGAAAGTGTCAATGCTTTATTTACCATACCGCTTATTTTTTCAGCGGCCTTATTAAGTTTTGCTCATGGTGCTAATGATGTGGCAAATGCTGTAGGCCCGCTTGCGGCAATTAATGAAGTCATCAGCACGGGTGCCGTGGTCGCAAAAGCCGCTATTCCGCTATGGGTGATGTTGATTGGTGCCATTGGTATTGCTGTCGGTTTGGCTTTATATGGTCCCAAGCTGATTAAGACCGTGGGTAGTGAAATTACCGAACTGAATAAAATGCGCGCGTTTTGTGTTGCGATGGCCGCCTCTATTACGGTGATCATTGCATCACAATTGGGCTTGCCAGTGAGCTCCACACATATTGCGGTGGGTGGTATTTTTGGTGTGGGCTTTTTAAGAGAATACCTGAAAGCTTCTTATGCACAAATGGTTATCGAAATTAAACACCACCACGAAAGTGATAATCCGGAAGAAATTGAACTATTCTTAATGGAGTTTAAGGCTGCACCGTTGAAGAAAAAGCGCCTGATGCTAGATGAACTGAAAATGAAATCAGCCAAAGCCAATTTAAGTAAAAAAGAGCGCAAGCAACTTAAACAAGTCTATAAAACAGAACTCGTAAAACGCTCACATCTCTACAGAATTGCTGCTGCCTGGGTTATTACAGTACCCGTATCAGGTCTCATGGCGGCGCTATTGTTTTATATGAACCGTGGCATGATGATGCCTTAATTCTTTAACTCTTTAATTACGGAGTCGTATTCATTTCCCCTGCAGGGATTAAGGCTGCTGCCGTTGCCAGATGAATAAAGGCACGGTAGGAATGGTAATCTTGTATGGTATCATTCTGATAGGTAATAATGCGATCCAGCCATAGAATACCGGGATTTGTACTCGCCAGCGGATCCTCCTGCCATTGCCATGTCCAATCATTCCAATCATCCGGTATCGCCAGCATAGAGGCTAGTGAAATCTGAGCCGTATCATTAAAGTCATTGCCTGCACGGGTTTGGTTCTCAATAATACGCTTTGTTAAAGCATAATATAAACTACCATCTCTATTCAAGGCCTGTGCATTAGCAGCGGCAAAAGCTAATAGATTTATCTGATAAAAATAAGAACTGGCATGACCATCAGTGCCGAGATCCCAGTCATCACCATCACCGGCTACCAGAATATCTGCAGCATCGAGAATGAGTTGGCCAATGACTTGATCCCCCGTACGTTCGTAGCGGTATAACAAGCCTGGAGCTGCGCGCATAAAGAATTCAAATCCAGAACGATAGAGACTGCGGTTAGAACGTCCATCACCATCCCGATCATGTTGACCATTATTATTCATATCAATGAGTCTGGCCTCAACACGATTCCAACTGTATTGACTGGAGTTCAAATAGTTACGATAGGCATCAATACGGGTATTGATTGCTTGTGCCAGCGCAGTGTCATCATAAAAAACCGCTAGCATTCTATCTAAGACATCTAAACCATTTTTCAGTGAGGTTTTATTATCACTGAGACGTAAAATAAACTGCCCGGCTTCATAGAGCGTTTCTTTAGCACGAGGATCACCCGTGAGGTAATAATAAGTTTCGATTCCAGCAATATGACTATAATCAGGACTATTGGCATAGCCTGACCAGGCTTGTGCGCCATGACGGTGTAGCGAACCGACGGAATTAATCATGTTTCTGCCATCTAAGGCTTGTTTATCACTTTGCACGGCATCGGCATAATGTACCATTTGCTGATCCATCGTATGACGAGCCAGAGCTTCGGCATCGAGAAAGACTTGTTGTGAGGTCTTTCTTAAAAATTGTACCCAGAGTTGGTTCGAGGGTTCACCAGAATTACCTGACCAGCCATAGCGACCACGCTCTAACCAGTAAAGCTCATTTTTACCACCTATGAAACGACCGCGTATATCGCCGTAGTTTTCCTGACCAAACCAATTAAACTGCTTACGCTGATTGATACGCATAAAATCAGCCATGGTTTTTAATACCCGATCAATTCTAAAATGTCCTTCTGCCTGTTGTGCATCGGTACTGAAGCTAAACGCACCGACACCCATCACCTTGCTTGCGGAATACCATTCTGGACTGGCCAATAATAATAGCGGGCCTTGATCGACCGCTTTGGCCTGTTGTGCCAGCGTGTTTAAGTCACTGGCCTGAGTACTGAAAATGATTTCATAATTATCGGTTGCAGATAAGCCTTGCGCACCACGTAAATACAAGTGATCGGTGAAGCGAGTGGTTTCGCCATCATAGGTCGCAATTTCATTGAGGGGGAAAGAACTGAACTCGCTTCGAGAAGGATCAGGGGCATCACGGCTCAAGTCCCAGGCTCTGATATTGTCAGGATAGAGTTGCACTTCTAAGCCCTGAGTATTCGATAAGAGTGCTTTAGGAAAGCGTTCAGCCATATCTCTAAGAATAATACTGATGGAGCCTTGATTATTACTGCGACTGATATAGCCTATAGCCTGACCAGCAGAGACAGACTGATTGACTTTAAATTGATCATAGGCGAATTGTTGTAATTCAACATTATTGCCTATCTGACCTTCAACTAACGTTTGTGTACCGATAAAAGGCAAACGCAAACCATAACCTTCAATGGTTTGTGTTTCATCACCCGTATACACCAGCGTATGATCCACCTTTATATTCTCTTTGCCTGCATAAAAATGTAAACGGACAATGAAAGTAGAAAAACTGTCACCATTGCTATTGAGGTGAGTGCCGGAAATTCGGATGATGCTATGTAAGTCACCTTGCTCTTCTATAGCGACATCTAAATTCCAGGGATGATAAAGATTATAATTGCTGACCTGTTGGGCATATTGATTGATTTTGTCGTTGGCCTTAGCTTGTGAAGAGCTCTGTAATAAGCTGGCAAAATACTGTTGTCCCCCAGTACGAATATAAGGGCCACGATCTTTGGGATCAGTGGGCGTGTCGATCAATAGCGTCCCATCAACCCAGGCACGATCAATAATGCCCCCATAGTTTTTTGGGATTTCAACTTTCAAACGCCCAGTATCAACGATAATATGACTACTTGATTGCTGTAGTGTAATGGCTGATGGTGTCGTTGCACTACTACTGGCACGGCGCAGGCTGAGTTGTTTGTTTTCTGCCGCGTCAATAGGCAATGTTGTGTCCATTAACAACCAGCGAATAGAGCCATCATCCCACAAACTTAAGGTTTTGCTTTGAGTCGGTAGGGGCGTATCTCCGACAAATAAACTCACGGGGGTAGAGGGCGAAAGTAGGCCTTTAGGTAAAGGGATACCGCTGCGAATATTAGCATTAGCACGTGCCACACCCGCGCTTTCTTCTACACTGAGGTTGACTAAGGTAGCGTTGCTTTTGCGTTGAAATAGCACATAGTTTTTAGGTTCGCTGACAATGAGTAATTGTGAGAAATCAGCATTAAAAGTCATGCCTTCAAATTGTCGTCCACCTTCATTGATGTCTAAACTGGTTTGCACATCACCATTGAGATTAACCTCAATAATCTTTTCACTGACATGACTTAAAATCAGCAAGTTTTGGGATTGGTTATTAAAATAACAACTGGAAATATCTGAAATATAGGGGCGGAGCTTGCTTTCAGCATTAAAGAGTTCAGTGACACTCAAGCCACTATCCAGATAAGAAATATCAGCACTGCTCGCAGGCCGCTTAAATTGATAGACTTTCATAGGGGAAGCCTTATTGGGATCACTATGATAACGCCCCTCAATACAAATATAGAAAGTATCCAAAGCCTTATTATAAGCAACACCTTCACCACCGGTATTGCTTAACTTAGGTGTGGATGCATAAGTGATCCGCTGGAAGTTTTTATAGTTTAAATCGGCATCAGCAGCAATGCTACCTAGAAACATACGCCCGTATTCATCAACGATAGCATATTCATGTAAGCCCGATGCTGTTACACCGATGAAGGTGAGATCCTCATGGTCATTGCCATTGCCACCATTTCTGATTTGTTTGCTAAAGATAAGATCGTTATCAAACACGTTAAAATAACCATTGCCATTATAAAGCGCGATGTATTGCTGATTAGCACTATTAAATGTCACACCCGATAAATTCACTCCAGGATTATCGGCCAGAGTTGACCAGGTTTTTATTTTTTCATACTGATCAATAGGAGCGGGTCCTATTGCACCTGAGCCGCTTCCGCTTCCGCTGCCTGAGCCGCTTCCGTTGCCTGAGCCGCTTCCGCTGCCTGAGCCGCTTCCGTTGCCTGAGCCGCTTCCGCTGCCTGAGCCGCTTCCGCTGCCTGAGCCGCTTCCGCTGCTTGAGCCGCTTCCACTGCCTGAGCCGCTTCCGCTGCTTGAGCCGCTTCCGCTGCCTGAGCCGCTTCCGCTGCCTGAGCCGCTTCCGCTGCCTGAGCCGCTTCCGCTGCTTGAGCCGCTTCCACTACTTGTTCCAGTCCCAGTGCCGTTATCACGGTTTAGCATCGATATAATTTTTAAAGCAGATGAACGATGTTTAATGGGTTCAGCTTGTTGAGTGATGCTTGTATCTGAACGCTGATAAACAACATAATGACGTGGTTTGCTAGTGATGATCATTTGGGAGAAATCCTGATTGAAAGTCAGGCCTGAGAAGTCACTCCCGGGTTCTTGAATATTGAGGCTATCCAATAACTTGCCTGTTAAATCGGTAACTTCTCAATAAGTCTGTGCATTTAAACAGCACAAACTTTACCTTTCAGCAACTCAGGCAGATATGGGGTCAAATTTCTCTTGCTGATCCGGTCATTAATAAAATCCCAGAATGAAATTCCTTGTTTCAAACAAGTTTTCTTTAAACTGACAAAGGTATCTCTGCAAAGTTGCCCATCCTTTGAGCGTGTACTACCACTAATTTTACGCTTAATAACATATTCTCGAATATCATTTTCACTCAAATTATTATGAAGAGGAATATCAGGCCGTTCCAATACCAGCAGTAATTCTGTTTTATTTCTTGCCAATCGTTTCAGTGCCTGATTCAACGTTTCAAAGCTTCAAAGCTTGTTTTAGTCCGGCACAATTCATCAAAATGTTCAGCAATCGCTGACTTCAACGGATCATCTGGCTCAAGTTTATATTGTTTGAGATCATAAAATAGTTCCCAAATCTGAGTATGTACCCAGTTCAGTTCTTTATCATGTCGCTCATTGAGTGGTAGTATCCGCTGAAACACTCTGTCTGCATGTATCCAACATAATGCGTGCAACAAAATATCAAATTGTCCTGCATCATCACTCACAATCACCAAATCACTTGGAAAGCCACTGTTAATTAATGCCCCCAGTAAAGCGCCTTCTGTGGCAATGCGAACATGCCGTTGTGTTATGATACTATTGTTCTGCAGATAGTATTTCCAGGCTTCTTCATTATCAAAGCAAGTCTGATGACTTTGTTCAATAACGCTCAATGGCTTGTGAGGTAATTTTTCTGCTCTCATATAATCAAGTGCTGCATCGTTGAGCGTATAATCAACAGCAGCACCTCGTAACAATTGTAGAAAATTAATCCGGCTCTTATATCGAGTACTTGAAAACCAGGCAAAGGTTTCATTGCCAACGTGAGTACAATAACCATTCTTTCCATCATGACGACTACCCGTATCATCAACATGGATATAAGTACTATGATGTGTCAACACTTTTCCGGACAGTTTTCTAAATATTTTTTTGGCTGTTTCAAGTGATTTTTGTCATTTTGTATTTCCTATCATTTTAGTTTCTCATGTTAACTTTAAACAGATGAAGAGAAAGGGCTTTGCCCTCTGGAACGATAGAGCCGTTCCATTCACCCAAGGTATTTTCACAACGGTAATGATCCTGTTACAATATCTTCACGGCACAGGCTGAGGAGCCGATGGCCGTCAACGGTAATGGGCGGCATTTATGTCGCCTTTTACCCCTCTTCAATCAATCGATTTAAGCTATTTCCTGCTGTATTTCATAATCGACTGGTGACAAATAATCATTAGCCGAATGAAGTCGCTCCCGATTATAAAATACCTCAATATATTCAAATATTGCCTGCTTTGCTTCTACTCTGGTTTTGAATCGACAATGGTGCGTCAATTCAGTTTTCAAACTATGAAAGAAGCTCTCTGATACAGCATTGTCCCAGCAATTTCCTTTGCGGCTCATAGACTGAATTATGTTATGATCCGACAATATTTTTCTATGACTATCAGAGGCATATTGGCTACCTCGGTCAGTATGCCAAAGCAATCCATCCATTGGTTTACGCTTCCATATGGCCATCAGTAAAGCATCATTGACTAGCTTGGCTTTCATTCGCTCATCCATCGACCAGCCAACAATTTGCCTAGAGAATAAGTCAATGACAACCGCTAAATATAACCAGCCTTCCTTGGTGGCAATATAGGTAATATCACCCACATAGTAGCGATCAGGTTGAGAGACAGTAAACTCTCTTTCCAGTAAATTTGGAGATATACGCTTATTATGCTTGGAATTAGTCGTCGCTTTAAAGCGTCTCTTCGTTTTACAAAACAAACCGGCTTTTTTCATTAATCGACCAATTCTCCGGCGGCTTATATGAACGCCTTTTTCAGCCAGTTTTCTTTTTAAGACGACGGGTTCCATAAGTCTTGCGACTGTCTTCAAACAGTTTTTTAGCTGCTCAGTAAGCGCTTCATTTTCTTTCTCTCTATCCGTTTTAGGAGAGCTAACCCAATCATAATAGCAACTACGGGAAACATCCATAAAACGGCACAGAATCGTTACCGGGTAATCTTTAGCGATCAGTTATCCATGCGTACTTCACAAAGTTTCCCTTGCAAAGTACGCTGTGGCCTTTTTAATAAATCACGCTCCTGAATCACTTTTGCCAATTCTTTTTTCAGACGTTTTACTTCATCATAAATGTGTTCATCACTTCTATTGGCTACCGTCTTCACCGGTTTGGAATATTTACTGATCCAGGTATGTAGAGTATTTACATTAACACCTAGCTCCCTGGCAGTCTGAGAAACGGGTTGATCCGTCTCATTAGCTAATTTGACAGCTGATTCTTTAAATTCTGATGTATAGCTTTTATTCGGTTTTTTTTGTTTGATCATTCATTTTAGGTCACACTTTTTATTTTTTAGTTATTTTAAGTTGTGTGTCCGGTTAAGTATAGCCACATTACTATTGTTGATACCGGCAGTTAGCAATGTATTTTTTTCAGTATGAAAATGGTCTTTGTCATGGATTAAAATCTCATTGATCTGACCCGTTGAAATATCAAAACCTAATTCTGTTAATTGTTGTATTATCAATGGCTGAGTCACTCTCTGGTGATAATATTGATAAACGATATAACTCTGTAATGTATGGCCAAAATGTCCTATATGTGTATCAAAGCTCAATTTTCCTATACAGGTATCATCATCGGGTGTTTTATAGCGAGCCAATCGATAACGAGTATTGAAAGGCTTAATCAGCAGCTCCTGAACAAAATAATCCTGATACCCTAAAAAACGTGAATGTTCTGGCAGGTTATCTGGTTTGATAACGGTGGTTTTATGAATAGCCAATTTCTTCTTTCGTTTACGACTTTTACTAGTCCCATTTCCTGAGTTGTTTTTCTTGCTTCCTGAATGACCTGTCGGATTATCATTGTCATCATCCTTTGGCAATTTACTGGCTCTTATTTTAGGCTTTGGAGGTAGCTTTTTAAGCTTAGCAACTTCTGTTTTAAGGGCATCGATTTCAACCTGTTGGTTTTGAATGATTTCCTGTTGTTGCTCCATGAAAGCAAGGAGTAATCGGACTACCGGTGTCTTTTTTCTTCAGGTATCTCTGGAATTGGAGGTAATTTTTTCACTATAATCAATACAGGTTGTTTTCAATAAAACAATTGTATCATGGCTTTTTAAGGCTCTTTAGTTTGCCCTGTGTTGATCAAACTCCCTCTCAGTTAAGATAATATTCAAAAATATTCTATTTCGATCTGAGACAGATCGACAGGATCATTTATAGGGATAAATTACATGGGGCAGTGAAAATGCAATTTTTGTCCTCTAAAATGCTGTCAAGACTTTTTTTGTTTTTATTTCAAGTTTTGCACAGACTTATTGAGAAGTTACTTAAATCGACTTCAATGACTTTTTCACTGATTTGGCTCAAAATGATCAGGCTTTGAGTTTGATTGTTAAAATAACAACTGGAAATGTCAGCAATATAGGGGCGTAGTTTTAGCTCGGCATCGAATAATTCCGTAACAGTAAGTCCGCTATCAAGATAAGATATATCAGCCTGAGTTGCAGGCCGCGCAAACTGATAGATTTTCATAGGAGAGAATTTATCTGGGTCGGTATGATAACGTCCTTCGACACAGACGTAAAAAGTGTCACTAGCAGCATTATAGGCTAAACCTTCGCCGCCATAATTTTTTAGCTGAGGGCCAGCAGAATAAGTAATTGTCTGGAATTGTTTATAGTTAAAACCTGTATCAGGCGTGAAGGCTCCAAGAAACAAGCGACCATATTCATCTACGACAGCATATTCATGTTGATTATTGGCTGTCTTGCCAATATAAAGTAAGTCTTCATGATCATTTCCATTGGCATTATTATTTATTTGTTTAATGAAGTTAAAGTTTTCATCCAGTACATTACTCAAATTGTTGCCATTGTGAAGCGTAATGTATTGTTTAAGCTGAGCATTATAGGTGATGCCTACCAGTTTTGTAGCAGGCGTATCAACTAATGGGCTGAGTCCTTGAATTTTGCTATATTGATTGAGATTTGTGGCTATACTTGTAGAGGGAATGAAAAATATGATGAACAATAGAAGTGTAATGCGCATAGAGCTTGTAGGAATAAGCAGTTTAAGCTTGTCAGGTGCAAACATAAAATAATCCAATTAAGTTGAGATGTTAAACAGCTGATCCTTGCTGTTTTCTATGTACTATTAAAGAGCTGTCTAAAAGTGGCAACGCTCTTTTTATGTTATGACAGATCAATAACAAAAAGCATGATGGTCTTCACAATTAGATGGTGAAATAATGAGAACTCATTGATTTGTGTTGATGTTTTAGAACTACATCACTTAATTGGGAGCGCTAATATCATGAAACTTTGATGCCACTTACTGTCTTTTTTACTAAAGATATTTTCTAATGAGTCGATATATGACAACAGTAATAAAAATAATAACAAGCTATTTGAGGTATTAAATGAAAGTTAATATGCCAGTAACAAGTACTGAAGTCGAAGTCGATAGCACAAAAAACCTTATATCGACGACGAATGCCAAAGGCATAATAACTTCTGCTAATCAAGATTTTATCAATATCAGTGGATATAGTCTTGAGGAATTGCTTAATAAGAATCACAATATTTTGCGTCATCCTGACATGCCTGCTGCGGCGTTTGAAGACTTATGGCAAACCATAAAGCAGGGTAAATCATGGATGGGTATTGTAAAAAATCGCTGCAAAAACGGTGATTTTTATTGGGTAAGAGCCATTGTCACGCCCATTACCAAAAATGGTAGGGTTGTTGAATATCAATCAGTGAGAACAAAAGCTCGCCAGGAAGATATCCATCGGGCAGAAAGAGCTTATCGCTTATTGAATGAAAATAAAATGCCCATTGAACTTAAACTGGCAAAATTGAGTATTAATTTAAAGCTAATGTCGGTATTTATGCTTGCCTTACTACCGCTCTTATTTCTTGCCAGTGCTAATAACATCATACCGTTACTGATTACTGGTCTTGTTAGCTTTATTGTTGCCTATTCCGGTATCTGGTTTGTTACCAAAAAACTGAAAGCCTCTATCAAGCAAGTCAGTGCTACAGTTGATAATGATTTATTAGAATATATCTGTACGGGTAATTGTAGTGATACAAACAAGCTTGCCTTCGCCATTGAAATGCAAAAATGCCAACTGAATGCAGTTTCTGGACGTCTATCTGATGGTTCTAAGCAATTACAAAATGAAGCAAAAGGACTAACATCAAATATAGCATTAACTGATCAGGGTGTAACTCACCAACATACAGAAACAACTCAGCTTATTAGCACCATGAATGAAGTTATTGTCAATACTTCGCAAGTGACAGCTAATACACAATTGGCATCCGATGCGGCAGATGATGCGAATAGAAGTGTTATAAGTGGTCAGGAAATAGTTAACAATACTATTCAGACTATTAATCAATTAGCAGAACATGTCCTGCAATCATCAAATGTCATTAGTAAACTAGAAGATGATTCTAATAAAATCAGTACTATTTTAGATGTGATAAAAGGCATTGCTGAACAGACTAATTTATTAGCATTAAATGCTGCAATAGAAGCAGCCCGTGCAGGAGAGCAAGGTCGTGGTTTTGCTGTTGTTGCAGATGAGGTTCGGACTCTGGCGAGTAGAACACATGACTCAACCCAAGAAATCGAAGCCATGATTGAGAATCTGCAATCGGGGGCTAAAAATGCGGTAGAAGTGATGAACCAAAGTTGTCAGCAAGCAGAGAAAGGCGTTGATCAGGCACGTAAAGCAGGCGAAGCATTAATCGAGATTAGCAATGCAATTGCAAAGATCCAAGTTACGACTTTACAAATTGCCAGTGCAGCAGAACAACAGGTGATTTTATCTAATAGTGCTAATGATACCTTATCTGATATTAGTGATGTGAGTGAATTAACGGTCGAAACACTGGAAAGCTCCAGAAATATTAGTGAGGAACTCAGTAAACTTTCTACCATGTTATTTGATTTATCAGTCCAATTTCGTGAGCCGATTTAATCTGTCCTGAATTAATCATATTGTTTCTTTTTAAACTCACAGAGATCTTCAATCAGGCAGGCACCACATTTAGGTTTTCTGGCGGTGCATATATAGCGCCCAAGCAAGATTAGCCAATGATGGGCATCGAGCATAAACTCTTCTGGAATGAGTCGCACCAGACGTTTTTCCACTTCAACAACATCTTTGCCATGGGCAATTTTAGTACGATTTGACACTCGAAATATATGCGTGTCAACAGCCATTGTTGGATGACCAAAGGCTGTATTAAGTACTACGTTAGCTGTTTTTCGTCCAACACCAGGTAGGGCTTCCAATGCTTCACGATCATCAGGAACTTGGCTATCATGTAATTCAACCAGCATTTGGCAGGTTTTTATGATGTTTTTGCCTTTGCTATTGTATAAGCCAATAGTCTTAATGTATTCCTTCAAACCGGCTTCGCCCAGTGCATAGATTGCTTCGGGTGTGTTAGCAATGGGGTATAGTTTATCCGTGGCTTTATTAACGCCTTTATCCGTTGCTTGAGCGGAAAGTATGACGGCAATTAATAATTCAAAAGGATTGCTGTAATGGAGTTCAGTTTTAGGATGAGGATTATCCTCTCTGAGGCGGGTAAATATTTCTATGCGTTTTTGTTTGTTCATACGTTGCTTATAAAATAGTTTAGGCGGGTGAAGCTTCAGTTGTTATGATGCTTTGTCTTTGTAATTTTTTCTTTTCGAGTTGTTTTTTCTCATAGAAATTTCGCGCGGCAAGTAAAAAAGCCAGACCAATAAAGGCACCGGGAGGTAAGATAGCCAGTAGAAAACCATCATAATTGGGTATCACTGTTGTGGTAAGATTGTGGAAACTAGCACCAAACATGATATGGGCATTGGCAAAAATTGTCCCCATGCCGATCACTTCACGCAGGGTGCCTAAAACGAATAATACCAAGGTAAATCCCAGTCCCATCATCAGTCCATCAAAGCCAGATTTCATTACGGTATTTTTGGATGCAAAGGCTTCTGCGCGAGCAATAATGGCACAATTGGTGACAATAAGCGGGATGAAAATACCTAACACTAAATATAACTCATGAAACCAGGCGTGCATGACCAATTCGATTGCGGTCACGGCAGAGGCGATAATGACGACAAATACCGGCAGACGGATCTCTGGTCGAACAATATTACGAATCAAGGAAACGGACATGTTGGAAATAATTAATACCATCATGGTGGCAATGCCTAGGCCTAATGCATTGACCATGGTATTGGACACGGCCAATAGCGGGCAGAGTCCCAACATCTGGGCAAAGACCGGATTGCTAGTCCACAGGCCATCCTTTGCAATAGGCGCATATTCCTCAATAAAAGAGGCTTTGGTTTCTTCAGTATCATTATTTGTCATCTGATAAAACTCGCTAGTGTCACGGTAAATAGGTTTATTTTTTTCTAGTGCCTAGATTATTGTATTGGCTTTGCTCAAGAAATAATTTGTTTTTATTATCGTCATAATAATCTAAGGCCTTATAGACTGCTCTAACGACAGCACGTGGTGTGATGGTTGCACCGGTGAATTGATCGAACACTCCACCGTCTTTTTTCACTTTCCATTTTTTTCGTTCGGGATCATCAAGGCTTCTATTGTTGAAACTCAGTATCCAGTTGTTTTTGATGATTTCAATTTTATCGCCCAAGCCTGGGGTTTCTTTATGACTGATCACCCGTACACCGGAAATTTGTCCGTTTTCTTTAATCGCAACTAACAAGGTAATATCGCCGCTATAACCATCATGCGCAATGATAGAAAACGCAATTGCAATCGGTGTTTTATCTTGCCAGGCTTGATAAATAGTCGTATTTTTATCTTTCCCCAATGCTTCTGTAGGGGGAACGATTAATTTGTTATCCAATAAGTTATTATTATAAGACTCAGCGGGAATAATATTATTCAGGTTACGTAATAGATTCGCTTTTTCACTGGCTTCAATTTGATCTTTAGTTTGTTCAAATGTCACCATGACTAGGCCTGTTCCCAAAGCGCCAAATGTGGCCAACAACGTGGCACTGATGATCATATTTCTCAGTATCTGGGTTTTTTTCATGGGCGATATTGTGCTATTAGAACTCATGATGAACTCTCGTCATCAACATCATGGCCATAGACTCTAGGTTGTGTATAGTAGTCTAATAAGGGTGCGCACATATTCATGAGTAAGACTGCAAAAGCAATGGCATCAGGATAGCCACCCCAGGTACGAATAATATAAATCAGCATACCAATACCGGCACCATAAATAATGCGACCTTTGGGCGTTGTACTGGCAGTAACGGGATCGGTAGCAATAAAAAAAGCCCCGAGCATAGTCGCGCCAGAAAACAAATGAAACAAAGGTGAAGGGTTGCTGTCCAGTTCAAAACTACCGAATAATAATGATAAAAAGCCTAACATCGCTAATAAAGAGACTGGAATATGCCAGCTGATGAGGCCTTTGCGCATCATAAATAAACCACCGGCAAGAAAGGCCAGATTAACCCATTCAGTGCCTATACCACCATCAAAGAGTCCAAAGGCAGTTGCTTCAGCATGAATTTCATCAATAGTGGCTGAACCATTTAATACTGAAGTTCGCACAATATCTAAAGGCGTTGCCGAGGTCAGAGCATCAATGCTTATACCGGTTGGTAATTGCGCAAATAGTTGGAAGTTAATGCTTTCCAGTAAGCTCAAGCTTTGCCCCCCGGTTTGAGCGAGGAGCATGGTAGGGGTTTGCCAATAGGTCGTCATTTGTGCAGGAAAAGAGATCAATAAAATGGCATAGGCTACCATTGCCGGATTAAAGGTATTATAACCCAAACCACCATAAAGCTGTTTGGCGATAACGATGGCAAAAAACAGTCCGATAAAAGTAAGCCACCATGGGGCTAAAGGCGGTAGGGAAACGCCAATGATGACCGCTGTGAGCAGTGCACTTTTATCATTGAGATACACTTTGATCGGGCGCTTGCGCAAATACAGAATGGCGGCCTCAAATCCCAGTGCAAAGACAATGGCCAGAAAAACATTAACCAAGACACCATAACCAAAGATATAGGTGGAGGTTAAGATTCCCGGAATCATTAAGAGTGTGACCACCAGCATCATTTTTGATACTGACATCTCCGGTTTTAAATAAGGTGAACTTTGAGCTAAAAACATAGTTTATTTAATATCCTCAGACTGAGCGCGTTTACGGCGACGCTCATTAACCGCGTCTATTTTTTGTTGCTGAGATTCGCTTAAATGGTCAGTATTTTTTTTCAGCCCTTGTTGCTGTGCTTTTTTTGCTTTAGCACGGGCAATGGCTTCCTGAATGAGATCGGCACTGCTACTTTTGGCTGCTTTTTTGTCACTGCTATGTTCAGCTTTGCTCGAATCATTTCCTTCGCTAGGTGAATTTTCAGCGTCCAGTGCTTTTTTCTTGGCGAGCTTTTCTTTTCTTAATCTTGCCGCTTCTGCTTTGGCTTCTTTCATCTTTTCTAAGCGTTCATTGCGAAACTCATGACGTTCACGGGCAATGTTTGCCTTGTTTCGTTCGCGCTCATCATCCCATATTTCAGTTTTGGCATAGCGAAAATACTGCACAAGAGGAATATTGCTGGGGCAGACATAAGAGCAGCAACCGCATTCAATGCAATCAAAGAGATTGTAGTCCTGCACTTTTTCTAAATCACGGGCCTTGGCAAACCAATACATTTGCTGTGGTAATAAAGACATAGGGCAACTATCTGAGCAACGAGCACAACGAATACAGGGCATGGCCGGTGGTGGAGTGGCTAATTCGCCGGGCTCACTGACTAGAATGCAATTGGTTGCCTTGGTAACGGGGGCATCGATGGAGGGTAAAGAAAAGCCCATCATAGGACCACCCATAATCACTTTTTCTATCTTGCTTTCATCCAGACCTGCTTGATTTAAAATATTCCGAATGGGGGTACCCAATGGCACTTCCATATTTTGTGGATGTTTGATTGCACCGCCAGTAATGGTGACAATTCTTGAAATCAGAGGTTCACCGCGATAAATCGCCTGGTAAACTGCAACGGCGGTAGTGACATTATGGCAAATAATACCGATGTCCATAGGAAGTCCCTGAGAGGGAACTTCATAGCCGGTGAGCACTTGTATTAATTGTTTTTCACCACCAGCCGGATAGCGGGCTGGCACTTGAACGATTTCGATGAGATCATCATGAGAGAGCTTGTTATTCGCATAACCCTGAATGCATTTTTGCAGTGCTTGATAAGCTTCAGGTTTATTATCTTCTATACCGATAATACATTTGCTGGCACCGACGACCTTGCGGATCAATAATATGCCGAGAATGACTTCTTCAGGACGTTCACGCATTAATACATCATCACAGGTGATATAAGGCTCACATTCTGCGGCATTAATGATCAGGGTATCGGTTTTCATTTTTCCGGCAGTACGTAATTTCACCGCCGATGGATACAATGCTCCACCTAGGCCAACGATGCCAGCCTGAGCAATTTGCTCATTGATTTGTTCACTGCTTAAATCGTTGATAGTCTGTGAATGAGTGCCTTGTGGAAGGCTGCTTTGTAAATCATTGCCTTGTAAACCACCGCTTGCCTGTGTAATGAGTGGTGCGCATTCAATCCACTGATCATAGCCATCGGTGTCGATGATGACACTCAGAGCTGATAAGCCTGATGGATGGGGTATGAGACGTTCTTCAATGGCGACGACGATACCTGATCCAGAAGCATGAACGGGAGCGCTGACATGACCGCTGGCAAAGCCTATGAGCTGTCCTTTAAGCACCTTATCGCCTACTTTCACTATGGCTTCAGCAGCTTGACCTATATGCTGAGTCAAAGGAATACTCAGTTGCAAGGGGATTTCAGCAGTACTGATGGACTGCTGATTGGACTCTGCTTTATGCCCGGGTAGTTTTAAACCACCGGGAAAAGGCCATAAATGCCGTAATTTGTCGGTTAGCTGGGTAATGGATGAGGGTATAGGTTGGCTCATGAGCGACTATTCTCCGCCAGAACATGATCAAGGGTGGTAAAAATTGTCTCTGCCTCCTGATTATTGGCTGTATATTGTGGTTCAGGCCAACGCCAGTTTTTTAAGGTTTGCTTAATTGGAATGATTTCAATGCAATCGACCGGGCAAGGGGGCACACAGAGTTCACAGCCGGTACATTCGCTTTCAATGACAGTATGCATTTGTTTGGCTGCACCGAGAATGGCATCGACTGGGCAGGCTTGAATGCAAAGCGTGCAACCGATACAGGTATCCTCAATAATGACGGCAACGACCGGTCCCTGATAAGCATCTTCCTCGTCCATGGGAAGTACTTCAACATCTAGTAAATCAGCCAGAGATTGTATTAAATTTTCTCCACCGGGAGGGCATAGATTGATTTGTGCCTCACCCGCTGCAATGGCCTCGGCATAGGGACGACAACCGGCAAATGAACATTGTCCACATTGTGTTTGCGGTAATAGGGCATCAATCTGCTCGACTACCGGACTGGATTCTACTTTAAATACAATCGCAGCCAGCCCTAAGACCAGACCAAAAAAAGCAGCCAGTGCTACGAAGGCTATCAGGCCACCGAACATGGCATTGTATTTGCCACTTAATAATTCAGTGATGGCTTCGCTGAACATCTAGTTAAGCCCCTTATCGAGACCTGTAAAACCAAGGAAGGCAATGGACATTAAACCCGCAGTGATCAAACCAATGGGGGCGCCCTGAAATACTTCGGGCACATCAGCAACAGCCAAGCGTTCGCGAATGGAGGCAAAAAGTATCATGACCATCGAAAATCCCACCGCAGCACCAAAACCAAAGAGAATGGATTCAAAAAATCCATAACCGGTTTGCACGTTAAGCAGGGCGACACCGAGTACAGCGCAGTTGGTGGTAATTAAGGGTAAGAACATGCCCAATACTTGATACAGCATAGGACTGGTTTTATGTACCATCATCTCGGTGAAATTCACCACGGCAGCAATGACGAGAATAAAGGCGATAGTGCGCAAATATTCAATGTCTAAGGGCAATAAGATGTATTGATTAACCAAGTAACTAGAAGCAGAGGAGAGGGTCAGTACAAAGGTCGTAGCCAGTGCCATACCAGTGGCCACTTCAAGTTTGCGTGACGAGCCCATGAATGGACAGAGTCCCAGAAATTTCACCAGAACAAAGTTGTTCACAAAAATCGTGGAAACCAATAATAAAAAATATTCACTCATAGGAAAATGTCATTTATACAAAAATGTAGGGTGGCATCGCCCACCAATTGATGTTAATAAATTGTGTTAATCAATACTTCTGGCGGGCAGTTGCCCAGCCACTATTTTACTTTCATACCCGGTTGTGCGCCATTCGCCTGGTCACCTTCGGGATTCAGTATCCATAAATCTTCACCACCAGGGCCTGCGGCTAACACCATGCCTTCAGAAACACCAAAGCGCATTTTTCTCGGTGCTAAATTGGCCACCATCACAGTGAGTTTGCCTTCTAAATCTTCGGGCGCATAAGCGGACTTGATGCCAGCAAACACGTTGCGGGTTTCACCCCCAATATCCAGGGTTAATTGCAATAACTTATCAGCCTTCTCGACATGCTCTGCTTTGATGATTTTGGCAATACGTAAATCTATTTTAGCAAAGTCCTCGAAACTTACCATATCGCTAATGGGGTCTGCGAGTCGGTGATCCGGATCACTATCACTGACAACCGGTGTGGTTTCTATGCTCTTATCGGCTTTCTTTTTCTTGCTTGGCTTAGCCGGTTCTGCTGCTTGGGTAGTATCTGCTGAGGCATCCACAATGGCTTGTACCTTATCTTCTTCTACGCGCATCATTAAGGGCTTAAACTTTTTGATTTCATGATTAGTCAGTGGTGTTTGCACATCACTCCACTGCATGGCTTCAATGTTTAAAAAGTCACAGGTTTTTTCAGCCATCACGGGTAATACCGGGCTGAGATAAATCATTAATTGGCGAAATAGATTCAGTCCCATGCTACAAACGTCATGCACTTCTTGCTCACGACCTTCTTCTTTAATCGCCTGCCAGGGTTTCTTGTCATCAATGTATTGATTGGCCAAGTCAGCCAAGGCCATGATTTCCCGAATGGCCTTACTGAACTCACGCGCCTCATAATGTCCTGCAATAGACTCGGCAGCATCAGCAAACTGAGCAAATAATGCGGGTTCACTGATGGTTTCAGAGAGTGTGGAATTAAATTTCTTTTTCACAAAACCGGCACAGCGGCTGGCAATGTTGACTACCTTACCGACCAGATCGGAGTTCACACGGAGACGGAAATCTTCCAGATTCAAATCCAAATCGGTGACACCGCTGCCCAGTTTGGCAGAGAAATAATAACGTAGGTATTCAGGATTTAACTCATCTAAATAAGTCCGCGCCTTGATAAAAGTACCGCGTGACTTAGACATCTTCTTGCCATCAACGGTTAAGAACCCGTGTGAGAAAATAGCGGTAGGGGTTCTAAAACCAGAACCACTGAGTATGGCAGGCCAGAATAAACCGTGGAAATAAATAATGTCCTTACCAATGAAGTGATACAGTTCAGTGTCACTATCGGCTTTCCAGAAGCTATCAAAATCGATTCCCCGTTTATCACAGAGGTTTTTAAAGCTGGCGATATAACCAATGGGTGCATCTAACCAGACATAGAAAAATTTGCCCGGCGCATTGGGAATTTCAAAACCAAAATAAGGCGCATCACGGGAGATATCCCATTCTTGTAAACCGGCTTCAAACCATTCTTTTAATTTGTTGCTGACTTCATCCTGTAAGTGACCAGAGCTAGTCCAGTCTTTTAGCATGGCTTCAAAATCAGGCAGCTTAAAGAAATAGTGTTCGGAGTCTTTTTCAATGGGCTTGGCACCGGAAACCACAGACACGGCATTTTTCAGCTCGGTGGTACTATAGGTTGCTCCACAGGCTTCACAATTATCACCGTATTGATCTTCTGCACCACACTTAGGGCATTCACCCTTAATGAAGCGATCCGGTAGGAACATTTCTTTTTCCGGATCATAGGCCTGAGAAATGGTGCGTTTACTGATATGACCCGCATCATAAAGACGATTATAAATGGTTTCCGATAACTCGCGGTTTTCATCAGAGTGGGTGCTGTGAAAATTATCAAAGGCGATAGAAAAGTCTTTAAAATCCGCCTGATGTTCCTTGCTGGTATCACTGATTAACTTTTCCGGGGTAATTCCTTCGGATTGAGCGCGTAGCATAATCGGCGTACCATGTGCATCATCGGCACACACATAGTAACATTCGTGACCTTGCATTTTTTGAAAACGTACCCATATATCTGTCTGAATATACTCGACGAGATGCCCTAAATGGATTGAGCCATTGGCATAGGGTAAAGCGCTGGTAACCAAAATTTTTCGTTTGTTGGAGTGTGATGCCATTAAAGGACTGCCTGCGGATGATAAGTTGAAAAATAAACAGGGTATCTTAACAATTTTATCGGTTCCTTCTCAAGCTCAGGCTTGATTTTATCCACATCTTGAAGATTACCGATGGTATGTATAACTAAATTTGATTCATTTGAGTATTTTATCAAAGTCTGTATAATAACCGACTAATTTACTCAAGAATTTATCTGTCTTAGAAATAATATAGCTGGAGTTTCGAAACATGGCAACTATTGAACAAGTTGAAGAAAAATTAAAAGAATTTATTGATCCTTATATGGAGAGCGATTTGGTCTCTGCCCATTGCGTTAAAAATACGCAGGTTGACGGTTCAAAAGCAATAGTTGATATCGAACTGGGCTTCCCTCATAAGGGTTATGAAAAAGAATTAAGCGAAAAATTAAGCACTTTATTGACTGAACTTGATGGTATCGATGCGGTACAAATTAATCTCAGTAGCCGTATTGTGGTTCATGCCGTACAAAAAGGTGTGCAACCTATTAAGGGTGTGAAAAACATCGTTGCCGTTGCCTCAGGCAAGGGTGGTGTGGGTAAATCAACCACTACCGTTAATATCGCGCTGGCGCTAGCCGCTGAAGGTGCTACTGTTGCAGTTTTGGATGCGGATATTTATGGTCCGAGTATGCCAAGAATGTTAGGTATCACTGGCAAGCCTGAATCCGAAGATGGTCAATCTTTAGAGCCTCTGGTTAATTATAATATTCAAACCATGTCGATTGGTTTCTTAGTGGATGATGATACTCCAATGATTTGGCGTGGCCCTATGGTGACTCAGGCTTTAGAGCAGTTATTTAAAGATACTCGTTGGAAAGATGTTGACTATTTAGTAGTTGATTTGCCACCGGGTACGGGCGATGTGCAATTAACCCTAGCACAAAAAATCCCTGTTTCTGGTGCGGTTATAGTCACAACACCTCAGGATATTGCCTTATTGGATGCCCGTAAGGGTTTGAAAATGTTTCAGAAGGTGAATGTACCTGTACTGGGTGTGGTCGAAAATATGTCTACTCATATTTGTAGCAATTGTGGTCATGAAGAGCGTATCTTCGGTGAAGGCGGTGGTCTGCGTATGTCTGAAGAAGAAAATGTAGCCCTACTAGGTACATTACCCTTGGATATGAGCATTCGTCAGTTAGCTGATGATGGTAAACCAACCGTCGTTTCAGAACCTGATAGTCGAATCACTGAACTCTATGTTGATATCGCCCGTAAAGTAGGCGCTAAATTAGCCCTTAAAGCACGTGACTATAGCAACAAGTTCCCTAAAATTGTGATCAAGAATGACTAAGTAAATATATTTATTCTCTGTTATCCTAAAAGCAGGTTCTAACTTATCCCCGAGTTGTCAGGTGCCTGCTTTACAGAGTTTATTAAGCCAATTCCTCCGTATTAAATCCAAAGCAAAAAAATACCTTAGTTCATAATGCCGCCGGTGATATTTTTCAGATGAATTCGATGCGGTTCGTGCCTCACCACATCCTACGTTGATGGGCAAATATGTCATGTGTTAGTCATAACTCGTAGGATGTGGTGAGGTACGAACCGCATCATGGTATATTAAACCTAAAAAAATCAGTTGAACCTACTGCGACTGCCTTATGCACTGAATCTTAAGGATTTTCCAGAACATTTTGACTTCACCCGTAGGTGACTACGAATAAAGCCAAAATAACCTGTAAAACCCTTAATCTTCAGCACCTAAGTCGCTCTCGCTACGATTCAACTGATTATTTTAGGTTAAAACACCTCAAGCCATACAAACATATTCAAAGGATTGAATTTATGACTAATTATCGCCGAGCAAAAATCGAAGGTGCGAGTTATTTCTTTACCGTTAATCTTGAACAACGTTCTCAAAACAATCTCTTAATCGAACATATTGAGTCATTACGTAATGCATTTCATCAAGTTAGAAATAAACATCCCTTTACCATTGATGCCATTGTCATTTTACCAGAGCATCTTCATTGCATTTGGACCTTACCCGAAGGGGATGCGGATTTTAAAACGCGTTGGGGATTAATAAAGGCCAATTTTTCACGGCAAATCCCAAGCGGTGAAAAGTGTTCACAAAGTCGAATTAAACGAGGTGAACGTGGTATTTGGCAACGACGATATTGGGAACACTTACTTCGTGATGAAGTTGATTTTCAACATCATGTTGATTACATTCATTGGAATCCGGTTAAACATGGCTGGGTAACTGAAGTAAAACAATGGCCTTATTCGAGCTTTCATCAATATGTTAAAAAGAGAATTGTGCCGGAAAACTGGGCTTCGGATAGCAATATCATTATTTCGGCGGGAGAGTGATGCGGTTCGTGCCTCACCACATCCTACGTTGTTATGCTGTAATAAAATTTAGGTATGTTACAAAAAATAGGGCAATTTGTCATAAATGTCATATAAGTGTCATACTTATGGTGTGTAATATTGCGGTAAAGTGATAAGTTGCATTCAGAGGAATGAAAATGGCGCAAAAAAAGATATTACTGGTTGAAGATGAATTAGCCATTCGGGAAATGATGAAGTTTGCTTTTTATAAAAGTGACTATACCTTGCTAGAAGCAGAAGATGCTGAACAGGCTCAGGTCATGATCATGAAAGAGCACCCCGACTTAATTCTTTTGGACTGGATGTTGCCGGGTATCAGTGGTTTGGAATTAGCGCAGCGTTTGAAAAAAGACAGCTCAAGTAAAGAAATTCCAATTATTATGCTCACTGCGCGTGGTGAGGAAAATGATCGGGTGCGTGGTTTAGATGCCGGTGCGGATGACTATGTGACCAAGCCTTTTTCGCCCCGTGAATTAATGGCGCGGATTAAAGCGGTGCTACGTCGCACTACGCCGGATGAAGATGGCATTCTAGAATTGGGCGGTATCCGTATGGATAGTGCCAAGCACCGTTTATCCGTCGCGGACAATAAATTTGACTTAGGGCCGACTGAATACAAATTATTACACTTTTTTATGACTCATCCCGAGCGTGTTTATGATCGCAGTCAACTCTTGGATCGTGTCTGGGGTGGTGATGTTTATATTGAAGAACGCACGGTCGATGTGCATATTCGTCGTTTGCGTAAAGTATTATCCGAATTCAAAGTGGAGCATTTAATTCAGACTGTACGTGGTGCGGGATACCGTTTTTCTACCGAATGAGTCAGGATAAGGATTATATTTTTAATGAGATCTTTTGGGTTTCATTAGGACTCGTTGCTTTACTGCTTTTGGGGTATGCCATTGGCAGCCCCTGGTTTCTCTTTTCTATGGGCTTGCTGATTTATATCTTCTGGCACTTGCGTCAACTCACCCGTATGGTGCAATGGTTAGCAAAAAATGAACTGGACATGCCCCCTGATGCTAGTGGCTTCTGGGGTGAAATATTTCGCCATCTCTATCGTATTCAACGTCATAATCGGCATCGTCAGGAAAAATTAATGGTGGTGCTGAATCGCTATAAAGAATCCACTGAGGCGATGCCCGATGCGACCATTATTTTAGGGCGTAATTGGGAAATTGAGTGGTTCAATTCTAAATGTGAAAGCTATTTCGGCCTGAAAAAAAATCAGGACGTAGGCCAGATTCTGACTAATTTAATGCGCAGTCCAGTGCTTTTGGCCTTTATTGAAAGCCAGAATCAATGGCATGAAAAAGAGGGTGGTGATAGGCAAAAAGCCCTGGAAATGCTTGCACCGGATGGTGCTCGTACTTTATCTATTCGTTTGATCCCCTACGGTAAAAAATACCTGCTGATTGCTCGCGATATCAGCAGTATCCAAAAACTAAAAACCATGCGCCGAGATTTTGTGGCCAATGTTTCCCATGAATTACGCACTCCCTTAACGGTGATTACGGGCTATTTGGAAACACTGGATGAACATTTGCGTGAAGAACCGATGTTTCATAATTCTATCAAATTGATGCAGCAGCAATCTAATCGTATGTGTCATATTGTGCAAGATTTATTATTATTATCCACGATAGAAAGTAATGAACGACAGAATTTAAAAACGGATTATATTGATATGTCAGCGCTGGTAATGATGTTAAAAAAAGAAGCATTGGCACTGAGCAATGGCAAGCATCAAATCACTGCAAGCGCTACCGGTGTTAAATGGCTCAAGGGTGATAGCAATGAGTTACAAAGTGCTTTTTCAAATCTCATTAGCAATGCTATTCGTTATACCCCGGTAGAAGGTGAAATTACTATACGCTGGTATATGAATGATGAGCAACAGGGTTGTTTTGAAGTGCAGGACAATGGTGAAGGAATTGCCGAAGAACATATTGAGCGATTGACTGAGCGTTTTTATCGTGTGGATGTTGGACGCTCCAGAGATACGGGTGGTACAGGCCTGGGGTTGGCAATTGTGAAGCATGTGGTGAATCATCATTATGGCAAACTGACTATTCTGAGCACGCTTGGTGCGGGCTCAAGCTTCTGCTGTGAATTTCCACAAAAAATGCTGAAATCTGAATAGTTAGTGTCCATCCGTTTATTCTAGAATTATTTGATAATTTTGACCGTAGGGTGCCCACGCTGAAAGTGTACATAATAAGCGCTTGAGTCAGCGTGGGCAGATAAAGCCATGCCCACCCTACGATTATTTATATAAAATGATGTGTCAACACTTTTCCGGACAGTTTTCTAAATATTTTTTTGGCTGTTTCAAGTGATTTTTGTCATTTTGTATTTCCTATCATTTTAGTTTCTCATGTTAACTTTAAACAGATGAAGAGAAAGGGCTTTGCCCTCTGGAACGATAGAGCCGTTCCATTCACCCAAGGTATTTTCACAACGGTAATGATCCTGTTACAATATCTTCACGGCACAGGCTGAGGAGCCGATGGCCGTCAACGGTAATGGGCGGCATTTATGTCGCCTTTTACCCCTCTTCAATCAATCGATTTAAGCTATTTCCTGCTGTATTTCATAATCGACTGGTGACAAATAATCATTAGCCGAATGAAGTCGCTCCCGATTATAAAATACCTCAATATATTCAAATATTGCCTGCTTTGCTTCTACTCTGGTTTTGAATCGACAATGGTGCGTCAATTCAGTTTTCAAACTATGAAAGAAGCTCTCTGATACAGCATTGTCCCAGCAATTTCCTTTGCGGCTCATAGACTGAATTATGTTATGATCCGACAATATTTTTCTATGACTATCAGAGGCATATTGGCTACCTCGGTCAGTATGCCAAAGCAATCCATCCATTGGTTTACGCTTCCATATGGCCATCAGTAAAGCATCATTGACTAGCTTGGCTTTCATTCGCTCATCCATCGACCAGCCAACAATTTGCCTAGAGAATAAGTCAATGACAACCGCTAAATATAACCAGCCTTCCTTGGTGGCAATATAGGTAATATCACCCACATAGTAGCGATCAGGTTGAGAGACAGTAAACTCTCTTTCCAGTAAATTTGGAGATATACGCTTATTATGCTTGGAATTAGTCGTCGCTTTAAAGCGTCTCTTCGTTTTACAAACAAACCGGCTTTTTCATTAATCGACCAATTCTCCGGCGGCTTATATGAACGCCTTTTCAGCCAGTTTTCTTTTAAGACGACGGGTTCCATAAGTCTTGCGACTGTCTTCAAACAGTTTTTAGCTGCTCAGTAAGCGCTTCATGATGTGTCAACACTTTTCCGGACAGTTTCTAAATATTTTTTGGCTGTTTCAAGTGATTTTTGTCATTTTGTATTTCCTATCATTTTAGTTTCTCATGTTAACTTTAAACAGATGAAGAAAGGGCTTTGCCCTCTGGAACGATAGAGCCGTTCCATTCACCCAAGGTATTTTCACAACGGTAATGATCCTGTTACAATATCTTCACGGCACAGGCTGAGGAGCCGATGGCCGTCAACGGTAATGGGCGGCATTTATGTCGCCTTTACCCTCTTCAATCAATCGATTTAAGCTATTTCCTGCTGTATTTCATAATCGACTGGTGACAAATAATCATTAGCCGAATGAAGTCGCTCCCGATTATAAAATACCTCAATATATTCAAATATTGCCTGCTTTGTTTACTCTGGTTTTGAATCGACAATGGTGCGTCAATTCAGTTTTCAAACTATGAAAGAAGCTCTCTGATACAGCATTGTCCCAGCAATTTCCTTTGCGGCTCATAGACTGAATTATGTTATGATCCGACAATATTTTCTATGACTATCAGAGGCATATTGGCTACCTCGGTCAGTATGCCAAAGCAATCCATCCATTGGTTTACGCTTCCATATGGCCATCAGTAAAGCATCATTGACTAGCTTGGCTTTCATTCGCTCATCCATCGACCAGCCAACAATTTGCCTAGAGAATAAGTCAATGACAACCGCTAAATATAACCAGCCTTCCTTGGTGGCAATATAGGTAATATCACCCACATAGTAGCGATCAGGTTGAGACAGTAAACTCTCTTTCCAGTAAATTTGAGATATACGCTTATTATGCTTGGAATTAGTCGTCGCTTTAAAGCGTCTCTTCGTTTTACAAAACAAACCGGCTTTTTCATTAATCGACCAATTCTCCGGCGGCTTATATGAACGCCTTTTTCAGCCAGTTTTCTTTTTAAGACGACGGGTTCCATAAGTCTTGCGACTGTCTTCAAACAGTTTTTTAGCTGCTCAGTAAGCGCTTCATTTTCTTTCTCTATCCGTTTTAGGAGAGCTAACCCAATCATAATAGCAACTACGGAAACATCCATAAAACGGCACAGAATCGTTACCGGGTAATCTTTAGCCTGATCAGTTATCCATGCGTACTTCACAAAGTTTCCCTTGCAAAGTACGCTGTGGCCTTTTTAATAAATCACGCTCCTGAATCACTTTTGCCAATTCTTTTTCAGACGTTTTACTTCATCATAAATGTGTTCATCACTTCTATTGGCTACCGTCTTCACCGGTTTGGAATATTTACTGATCCAGGTATGTAGAGTATTTACATTAACACCTAGCTCCCTGGCAGTCTGAGAAACGGGTTGATCCGTCTCATTAGCTAATTTGACAGCTGATTCTTTAAATTCTGATGTATAGCTTTTATTCGGTTTTTTGTTTGATCATTCATTTTAGGTCACACTTTTTATCTTTTAGTTGTTTTAAGTTGTGTGTCCGGTTAAGTATAGCCACATTATCATTTTCTTTCTCTCTATCCGTTTTAGGAGAGCTAACCCAATCATAATAGCAACTACGGGAAACATCCATAAAATGGCACAGAATCGTTACCGGGTAATCTTTAGCCTGATCAGTTATCCATGCGTACTTCACAAAGTTTCCCTTGCAAAGTACGCTGTGGCCTTTTTAATAAATCACGCTCCTGAATCACTTTTGCCAATTCTTTTTCAGACGTTTTACTTCATCATAAATGTGTTCATCACTTCTATTGGCTACCGTCTTCACCGGTTTGGAATATTTACTGATCCAGGTATGTAGAGTATTTACATTAACACCTAGCTCCCTGGCAGTCTGAGAAACGGGTTGATCCGTCTCATTAGCTAATTTGACAGCTGATTCTTTAAATTCTGATGTATAGCTTTTATTCGGTTTTTTTGTTTGATCATTCATTTTAGGTCACACTTTTTATCTTTTAGTTGTTTTAAGTTGTGTGTCCGGTTAAGTATGGCCACATTAAAAAACCTATTTACGGATGGGCACTAGTTACAAATAATGTCATCATCCTGTCATGCTTTGGGGGGATAATCACTGCTTGTCACAGCAGTTTTTAAAAATGGATATCTATGTTTTTTAATATAACAATGCGCACTTTGCTGTCTATTCTAGGCTTGTTTGTCTCAATACTATTGATGCAAAACATACAGGCTTCCATGTCTTCTTTACAAACAATTGATGAACATACACCGGTTTATCATAAGTCCAGTGGCGTATCCGGTAATTTATCCAGTGTGGGTTCAGATACACTGGCGAATTTAATGACCCTCTGGGCAGAAGAATATAAACGCCTTTACCCCAATGTGAATATCCAAATTCAAGCGGCGGGTTCATCGACAGCACCACCAGCATTAACGGAAGGAACGTCAAACCTAGGGCCGATGAGTCGCAAAATGAAGTCCAAAGAAATGGCCGCATTTGAAGATAAATATGCCTATAAGCCGATGGCTATTCCAGTGGCAATTGATGCGCTGGCCGTTTATGTTAATCGTGATAATCCAGTGAAAGGTTTGACGCTGGCGCAGGTGGATGCCATTTTTTCTTCCACACGAAAATGTGTTGGTGGGAGTAATATTTCTAAATGGGGTGATGTGGGATTAAAGGGGGAGCTGGTCAGCAAAAAGCATTCAACTTTATGGTCGTAACTCTGTCTCAGGTACTTATGGTTATTTTAAAAAGAAAGCCTTATGCAAGGGCGATTTTAAAAATAATGTCAATGAACAACCGGGTTCGGCATCGGTGGTGCAATCAGTGACGACCTCAATCAATGGTATCGGTTACTCAGGCATTGGCTATAAAACCTCGGGGGTCAGAGCCGTGCCCTTGGCCAAACGGTCTGACTTACACTATATTCCCGCCACACCCGAAACATCAGCCTCGGGTCAATATCCCTTGTCTCGATTTCTTTATGTTTATGTGAACAAAAAGCCCAACCAGTCTTTAGCGCCTTTAGAGAAAGAATTTATTAAAATGATTCTGTCACAAAGTGGTCAAAAAGTGGTGTTAAAAGATGGTTATATTCCATTGCCCTTCAATGTTTTGAGTCGAGCGCTAGAAAGTATTGAGAAACCAGAGCATTGAGAAACCAGAGCATTGAGTAATCAATTTGTAATAAAACCAAAAACATAGCGCCTGATGTCATACAAATGTCACAAAAAAGTCATATAATAGCGATCCCTCACAATGATATCGCTAAATGCGCTTTATGACACAAAGATCAACGACCAAACAAGCAAGCAATAGCATTGTCCTGCCTTCTGAACACCCTCAACGCCTGCGCCATTGGAAGTTTAGAGTTTTCAAAGATAAACTCGCTCAAATAGTGATTAGTCTGGGCGGAAATTCCGTGATTGTGGCTATTTTGTTAATTTTTTTCTATCTGGTTTATGAAACAGCGCCACTGCTTAAAGGGGCGGATATCAGTTCTTTAAGTGACTATTCACTCACAGACCATGACCATAATGCAAAAAAAATACTGACCCATAGTTATTATAGCCTTGAAGAGCAGGGTGAAATAGCGGTTCAATTTGCCTTAAACGGGGATATTCGGTTTTTTGCTAGTCGCTTAGGAAAAACAGCTTCAGTAAAAAAACCTTCATCAAAAAAAGACCCTCTAAACAAAACAATTCATCTGACTCTGCCACAAGATGTATCGATCAGCAGCTTCTACGCCGCCCATTCTGCAAGTGGTTTAGTCGCTTATGGGCTGAGCAATGGGCAACTGATATTGCTCAAACACGACTATAAAATTAGCTATCCTAATGAACAACGCCTGATTACGCCTGAGATTCTTTATCCCATGGGTAAGTCTCCAATGACCATAACGGAGAGCGGTGAGCCACTGGCTTTAATCGCTTTTGAACACAATGATGATGAAATGACCTTCGTTTCCTTACTGCAAGATAAGCGTCTGATCATGAGTTATTTTTCCAAAGAAGAGTCATTAACACAATTAAGCTTAGAACCTGAAAATGAGGCTTCTGCCTACCAGCGTCAGGATGTAGAAATCCCCCTGACGGAATCCTTGCTCAAGGGAAATATCTCACAATTATTAATTAATCGTGAACAAAACCAACTTTTTATTGCCTATCGGGATCAGGCTGGACGTAGTCTACTGGAATTTTATTCCCTACGTGATAAAGCGCATCCACAGTTTGTTCAACAAGTGTTGTTGGCAGAGGCATCAAATCCTGTGACCGTCATTACTTATCTCACAGGCAAAATTTCTTTATTAGTGGGACAGCAAAGTGGTCGTATTTCTCAGTGGTTTCCCGTTACTAGTGATGGCCAGGGCGAGCAACTTAAACTGATCCGTGAATTTAATGATCAGCATTCACCTATCACCGTTATTCAATCTGAAATACAACGCAAAGGCTTTATGGCCGGTGATCAATCAGGCACTTTAGGCATTTATCATAGCACTGCTGAAAAGACCTTATTATTGGAAAAAATAGCCGCTAATCCAATCGCTCAACTGGCTATTGCCCCTAGGGCTAATTTTTTATTAAGCATTGATGATCAAGCGAATGTGGTCTATTGGGCCGTTGATAATGAGCATCCGGAAATTTCCTGGCATTCTATGTGGGATAAAGTCTGGTATGAAAGTTATCCGCAGGCGGAATATATCTGGCAATCATCCTCAGCCAGTAATGATTTTGAACCCAAGTTTAGTTTGACCCCATTAGCCTTCGGCACTTTAAAAGCAGCCTTTTATGCCATGCTATTTGCTATTCCTCTGGCCATTATGGGAGCGATTTATACCGCCTATTTTATGAGCCCTAGAGTACGTGGTCTGGTCAAGCCATCCATTGAAATTATGGAAGCATTGCCCACGGTTATTTTGGGTTTTTTAGCAGGCTTATGGCTAGCACCCTTGATAGAAGATAATTTGCCTGCTGTGTTTATTTTACTCCTGGTCTTACCGCTGTCGGTATTATTGACGGCCTGGGCTTGGCATTCCTTGCCAAAATCAATGCGTCAATCAGTACCCGAAGGTTGGGAAGCTTTTATTCTGATGCCGGTGCTGATTTTTGTTATTTGGGCAACCTTTGCCCTGTCTCTGCCCATAGAAAAATTGTTTTTTGACGGCGATATGCAAAGTTGGTTGACCAATGAAATTGGCCTTGATTTTAATCAGCGAAATTCAATTGTTGTGGGCATCGCCATGGGCTTTGCCGTCATTCCGACTGTTTTTTCCATTACCGAAGATGCCATTTTTAGTGTCCCTAAACATTTAACTCTGGGCTCGTTAGCTCTGGGAGCAACACGTTGGCAAACTTTGATCAGAGTCGTTATCCTGACGGCCAGTCCGGCGATTTTTTCAGCGGTCATGATAGGCTTTGGTCGTGCGATTGGTGAGACCATGATCGTGCTAATGGCCACAGGTAATACGCCTATTATGGATTTCAGTTTGTTTCAGGGCATGCGGACTTTGTCTGCTAATGTGGCAGTTGAAGTGCCGGAATCTGAAGTGGATAGTAGCCATTATCGAGTGCTTTTTTTAGCTGCGCTGGTGTTATTTGCCTTTACCTTTTTCTTCAATACGATTGCTGAGTTGATTCGTCAACGCTTGCGTCACAAATACAGTAACTTATAGTGACTCGCTGATGAATATTTTGACTAAAACAAAAAATTGGTTTGATACAGGCGAACCCTGGGTCTGGCTGAATGCCTCGGCAGTCAGCCTCAGCCTGCTCATGGTTTTCGGCTTACTGGCTTTGATTGCCTATAATGGTCTGGGACATTTTTGGCCAGCAGATCTCATGGAAGCGGAACTGGTGGATGGCAATAGACGCATAGTGTTAATCGGTGAAATTCGTGATACTGAAACCGTACTCGCCCAACAGGTTAGAGATGCAGGCATTGATTTGCCTGAAGCTGTGCAAGTAGTGAAACGCTTATTAATTAAACAGGGTAATCGCGATTTTTATGGCTTGGATTTTCGTTGGGTGTTGGCAAGGGATATTCAAAATAAGCATTATCCCAAGGATTTATTGAGCATAGAACGACGGGAATGGGGACAACTCTATGGGCGTCTTGTCAATGTTAAAACAAAGGGACAGGTTGTTAAATCGGATGACCCGTATCACACTCTGCAAGCCCGTCTTGCCCAAGTGCTGGTATTGCATGATTTGGCAGAAGATATTTCTCGTGATGAGATAGGCAGTATTAATTATTCACTGGAACAGCTGCGTTTAAGTGAGAAAAAATTACACTTAAAGTATAAAACCGACAATAATTTGAGCCTGCAAAAGAAGCTATTAAACATTGAGCAACAGCGTCAGTCATTGCAAAAAAAATTCGCTCAATTACAAAACACTTTAAGACAGTACCATGAAAAAATGGCTGAGGATGTAATGTTAGTTCAGCTTGCATCCGGTGAAATAGTTGAAGTAGCATTGGAAAAAGTAATTCAGGTCATTCGTCCCAATGCCATGGGCAATGGCGAAAAAATTGCCTATTACTTTCATCAAATTGGCGCATTTATCAGTGATGATCCCCGTGAAGCGAATACAGAGGGCGGAATTTTTCCAGCCATATTTGGTACGGTATTAATGGTGATTATTATGAGTATTATGGTGACGCCTTTAGGCGTGATTGCAGCGATTTATTTACGTGAATACGCCAGTCAGGGCATGATGGTACGTATTATTCGTATTGCAGTGAATAACCTGGCCGGTGTACCTTCGATTGTTTATGGTATCTTTGGTCTGGGATTTTTTGTCTATTTTATTGGTGGCTCGATAGATGATTTGTTTTACCCTGAAGCCTCACCTGCTCCTGTTTATGGTACACCGGGTTTATTATGGGCATCCATTACTCTGGCCTTATTGACCTTGCCCGTGGTGATCGTAACGACTGAAGAAGGCCTATCGCGGATCCCGTCTTCGGTAAGAGAAGCAAGTCTGGCACTGGGGGCAACTAAATTTGAAACCTTGTGGTACATTGTTCTGCCAATGGTGAGTCCAGCGATGATCACGGGCTTAATTTTAGCCGTAGCCCGTGCTGCCGGAGAAGTAGCACCCTTGATGCTGGTAGGCGTAGTGAAGTTGGCTCCGACTTTGGCGCTGGATGCGAATTATCCATTTTTGCATCTGGATAGAAAATTTATGCATCTGGGCTTTCACATTTATGATGTTGGTTTCCAAAGTCCCAATGTTGAAGCCGCGCGACCACTGGTTTACGCAACGGCATTATTATTAGTTGTGGTTATTATTTTGTTGAATTTAACGGCTATCACAGTGCGTAATCGCCTGAGAGAAAAATACAAAGGTCTTGAACATGAGTCGTGAATTGAATAGCAATATAAAGATTTTTACTGAAGAACCTGTGGCGATCACCCTCAAAGAACTCAGTTTGCATTATGCTGAGAAGCAAGTCTTGCATGATATTAGCTTACAGATCCCGGATAAGAAAGTAACTGCTTTTATTGGCCCTAGTGGTTGTGGCAAATCAACCCTATTACGTTGCTTTAATCGTATGAATGACCTGATTAATAGTTGTCGTATTCAGGGTGAAATTATTATCGATGATGAAAATATTTACGATAAATCAGTCAATGTTGCGGACTTAAGGCGTAAAGTCGGCATGGTGTTTCAACAGCCTAATCCTTTTCCCAAAAGCATCTATGAAAATGTTGCCTATGGCCTGCGCTTACAAGGCGTGAAAAATCGTTTATTATTGGATGAAGTGGTAGAAAAATCCTTGCGCAGTGCGGCACTATGGGATGAAGTGAAAGATCGCCTCAATGATAACGCGCTGGGTATATCCGGTGGTCAGCAACAACGTCTGGTGATTGCCCGTGCCATTGCCATTGAGCCGGAAATCTTATTGTTGGATGAACCTGCCTCGGCACTTGATCCCATTTCAACCTTAAAAATTGAAGAACTCATTTATGACTTGAAACAAACTTATAGCATTGTCATTGTGACTCATAATATGCAACAGGCAGGGCGGGTATCGGATTATACGGCCTTTATGCACTTGGGTAATATGGTCGAGTTTTCTAAAACCAGTGCGCTTTTTACCAACCCCAGAGACAAACAAACAGAAGATTATATCACTGGCCGTTATGGTTGATCGCTAGAAGCGTTTACTTAAAATTAAAGTAACTATTCAGTAAATTTTAAAGCATGTATAGAGTATCAGGTTGAGGTGTTTATCTTTATAGGGTTTTGAAAACAGGATGTTTTCATAAAGCGTCACATGGATGTGCTCGAGCGACCCTGTAAAGACAAACACCTCAATCTGGTACGGGTTTATGCTGAATAGTTACAAATTAAAGAGCAAAATAATTAATGGATACTCCCAGAACAGGCAAACATATTTCTCAGCAGTACAATGATGAGCTAGAAGAAATAAAGACACATTTATTGACCATGGGCGGACTGGTGGAACAACAGCTTGAAAAAGCCACTCGAGCTTTGGTTGAAGGTGACTCGGCCTTATCAAATGAAGTCTATAAAGAAGGTCGTCGAGTCAATGAGCTGGAAAAACTGATTGATGAAGAAAGTGCCCAATGCCTTGCTCGTCGTCAGCCTGCGGCCGGTGATTTACGCTTAATCGTGACTGTTATTAAAGCGGTGAGTGACATTGAACGTGTTGGGGATCAGGCGGAACGACTGGCACGCTTTGCTGCTCAGTTAACAGAACATCCACGGCCTAAAAATAACTATCATGAAGTTTATCGCCTAGCGCAGCATGTACAAAAAATGTTTCATGATGCACTCGATGCCTTTGCCCGTGGCGATGAAAAACTTGCCTTGAGTGTTATTAATGAAGATGTGAATGTTGACCACGAATACGAAGGGATTATGCGCCAACACATCACTTATATGATGGAAGATCCCCGTTCGATTAATAGCTCGCTGGATGTATTGTGGGCGATTCGAGCCTTGGAGCGCATTGGCGATCATGCCTGTAATCTCTGCGAATACTTAGTTTATCTGGTCAAAGGCCAGGATATTCGTCATACCAGTAAGCCTGAATAATTCCAGCCGATCACATCATAAACCTGAGTTTTGCTTAACAAATACGACAAGTTAACTTAATAGTGGTGCGCTTCGTTCCTCAGCAGCACCCTACATTTATCTGCAAATAATGTATTGTAGAACAGTAGGATGCTGCTGAGGAACGAAGCGCATCATAAATAGTGAAAACTGAACAATACCGTTTATTATTAGCCAGAACTCAGGCTAATAGGCTGAAAATTTTGCCGCTTTGCACGATACTTGTTTTTATTGCTCATCACATGGATAATATGCATCCAAACATCAACAACACGAGTAATTCATAGATGAGTATTAAGTCCGACCACTGGATCCGTTCCATGGCAGAAAACGAAGGCATGATTGAACCATTTGAGTTTGGTCAGGTAAAAGAAAATAATGGTGAGCGCATCGTTTCTTATGGCACTTCAAGTTATGGCTATGATGTCCGTTGCTCGAGAGAGTTTAAGATTTTTACCAATATCAATTCCGCCATTGTTGATCCCAAAGATTTCGATAATAATAGCTTTGTTGATGTGGAGTCTGATGTCTGTATTATTCCCCCCAACTCTTTTGCGCTCGCTCGCACTATTGAATACTTTAGAATTCCCAGAAAAGTACTGACCATCTGCTTAGGAAAATCAACCTATGCTCGTTGTGGCATTATCGTCAATGTCACGCCATTAGAGCCAGAATGGGAAGGTCATGTGACCCTAGAATTCTCAAATACCACGCCATTACCGGCAAAAATTTATGCCAACGAAGGCGTGGCGCAAATGTTGTTTTTTGAATCAGATGAAGTGTGTGATGTGTCGTATAAAGACCGTCAAGGTAAGTATCAGGGGCAAACCGGCGTCGTGACTCCTAGAACATAAGTCGTGACTCCTAGAACATAAGTCGTGACTCCTAGAACATAAGTCGTGACTCCTAGAATATGAGTCGTGACACTTAGAAAACATAAGTTGTGACACTTAGAACATAAGTTACTGCTTGCTCACTCGTTATGAGTCATGCCTTCCTGATAAGAAATCAATGTTGACACAAAGGTGGGTTTGCCAGTTTCTTCCTGAATGATCTTAACCGGCAAATACTCCAGCTCAGGTGCGCACCATAGGGTGATCATTTTTCCTTTCTTATAGCGCTTATGCTGTATTTTGACTGCTTTATAACTGCCCAAAGACGTATAAACCCGTTCTTCACCCAGAATTTCAAAATAATATTCTTTTAGTTTGCCGCCATCAGCAATATGAAAACCGAAGCTTCGCTTGGGATCATGCGCCAGTTTGAGCATCAAAGCTAATTGATAAGAGAGTTTATCAATGGTTTGTGCCGGTATGGGCATAGTCCATTTATTTTTCTTATGCTTATGATTGTTGCTCACGGCATTGTGTAGCCAGTCAAACTTTAGTTCAACATCTCGCCGGGTTTTATTATTGCGGATTTGTAAAAATGTATATTTTTGGGGCTGTATCGTGCCATTGATAAATAAGCCTTCACTTTGCTCATCGCGAGTTTCATCTTTTTTGAACGCCAGCAGACCAATCGGCATGGAATAGGATTTGAACTGATAGGCTTGAGACTTTTTACTGATACTGAGCGAGTTGGTGACATTAATGCCTTCCAGCCCCATGGCAGTGATCATGTAGGTGGCGACAAAAGGCCTGAGTGTGCTTGATTTCTTATGTGATTCAGCTGAACCGGCAAAGCTCTGACTGCTCAGCAGCGTGAGTAATAATAAGACACAAAATAAGCCTGTGTTAAAGAATGACGCTTTTGTATGAGTTGTATTCAGTATTTTATATTGCATCTTTTGGGCTGACGATTAATGTTATTCAGACAAAATAACCTGATTATCAACTAATTGCAAACGCCCTTGAGCAAACCATTCGATAACCTGAGGGTAGGCAAGGTGTTCCTGAACTAAAACCCGTTGGGCCAGGCTCTTTTCCGTGTCATCGGCCAAAACCGGTACTGACTGTTGAAAAATAATCGGCCCGCCATCCAACTCAGCACTGACATAATGAATGCTAAGGCCATGTTCACTGTCACCAGCGTCCAAAGCGCGTTTATGGGTATGTAGTCCACGGTATTTGGGTAGCAGAGAAGGGTGGATATTAATCATTTTGCCATAAAAATGATTAACAAAATCAGCCGTTAAAATACGCATAAAGCCGGCCAGCACAATTAACTCAGGCTGATATTTTTCAATACGACGGGTGAGTTCGGCATCAAAGGCGTCACGGGTTTCATAGTCCGCATGAGCAATGATTTCGGTGGGAATATTGGCTTCTTGAGCGCGCTGCAAAGCATAAGCATCAGCTTTGTTACAAATGACCGCAGCAATTCGGGCACTCAGAGTGCCCTTGGCAATGGCATCAATCAATGTTTGCAGATTACTACCACTGCCGGACACAAGTACGACAATAGGAAAAGGCGTCTGAGCGCCTAATTCAGAAGTGTGTTTCTTCATTAATCTCTATATCCGTGATACTTGGAAATGCACCCCAAGGGCACTTCTTTCAGGGTGCAGCGAGGCATTTTGACTAAGAGCCGATTGAGTGTATAAATACGACATGATTGAGGCTTTTAGTTACATCTCTTAACAAAGAAAACAAAGCCTGCATTTTCAAGTATCATGGGTATATTGTCTCACTCACTAATGGTAACAGAGGGTGTTTCATCATCGCTGGCTTCAATAGTGCCCAGTGTGAAAACGGTTTCGCCTTGTTGCTCAAGAAAATCAATGGTTTTTTGCTGATTTTCTGGCGAAACTACAACCACCATGCCAATACCACAGTTAAAGGTACGATACATTTCAGTGGCTTCAATATTGCCTTCTTCCTGTAACCAGTCAAAAACAGCAGGGCGAGACCAACTCTTGCCATCAATGTTTGCCATGGTGTTAGCAGGCATGACACGAGGCAGGTTTTCTAATAGACCACCACCGGTGACATGACAGAGAGATAAAATTTCCACTTCTTTAGCCAGCGCTAAGAGTGGCTTAACATAAATGCGTGTCGGTTCAAGTAAGCGCTTGCCCAGAGTCTCGCCATCGAACTCAGCATCTAAATCAGCCCCTGAGACTTCAATGACCTTACGAATCAGTGAATAACCATTGGAATGAGGTCCACTAGAAGCTAAACCGAGTAGAATATCGCCAGCTTTAACCTTAGATCCATCAATGATGTCTTCTTTTTCAACGATGCCGACACAAAAACCGGCTAAATCGTAATCTTCTCCCTCATACATGCCGGGCATTTCAGCGGTTTCACCCCCAGTGAGGGCACAACCGGACTGAATACAGCCTTCGCTGATGCCCTTAATGACATCGGTCGCCGTATCAACATCCAGTTTGCCCGTGGCATAATAATCAAGGAAAAACAGTGGTTCAGCCCCGGCGACAATTAAATCATTGGAACACATAGCAACCAGATCAATACCAATCGTATCATGTTTGCCGATGTTCAGTGCCAATCTTAACTTGGTGCCGACACCATCTGTACCCGAAACCAGTACTGGATTCTTATAACGATCCAGTGGTAATTCAAACAAGGCTCCAAAACCACCCAAGCCACCCATAACACCGGGGCGTTTAGTGGCCTTGGTATAGGGCTTTATGCGTTCGATAAGCGAGTTTCCCGCGTCTATATCTACACCTGCATCACGATAACTGAGAGATTTTTTGCTCACGGGCACTCCAAATTTGAGAGAGGAAAATTTAAAAGAGCTATTATACCGCAAACACAATTAGAGAATCTAGATGCAAGAAAAATAAGGCACCGATCAAACCTTGTTTACACATTTTACCAATTTGTCCTTATATTGGCTTATTTGATCTGTCCCAAAATGTTTTTACCATGTTGATCGATGACTATTTCTTTGCGTATCGCTTTGAGTTGTTGAACCGCATCATCAATGCTCAAATGTGTTTTTGCAAGAATCATCCAAGTTGAAAAATGAGTTTTAAAGCTGAGTATTTGATTCAAGCAGTGCTTTTTGAGTGCGGTTAATTAAAGTCATTACCAACAATACAGTCAATAAGGGCATTAACCAGAATAACCATGCTGGAAATACACCCATAAGACCGAACCATAACCCTAATGCGCCAAATGTCAGCGCCCGATCACTTTTGCCCATGGGACCGTCATAACGTCTTGAACCGCCAATCGTTAAGCCTAAGACACCGACAAACTCAACCAAAGTGGCCAGAAAAATAATCAATGCGATGCCAGAAAAACTAAAAGGGGCGGTTAGTGCAAAGGGAATGTAAAGCGCTGCATCGGAAATAACATCACTAACTTCGTTTAAAATAGCCCCCAGCTTACTTTGCTGGTTAAATTCACGGGCTAGCATGCCATCGATGGCATTCAGTCCCATACGGATAAACATCCACAAGGGAATCAGTAAAAACAATTGAGTGATATGTGAATATAGGCTAATCGTCAAACCGAGAAGCACAGAGCCTATTGTTGCGATGAGAGTGACTTGGTTGGCCGTGATGCCAAAGCTCGCCATTTGTTTGACCAGTGGCCTGAGTAGTGATTGAAACTGAGGTTTGATGTCGTATAAAGTCATTATCTTATTCCTTTGCTGTTATTGTAGTTGGTTTACTATGGATGCAGTTTGTATTAAACCTAAAATAATCAGTGCATAAGGCGGTCGCAGTAGGTTCAACTGATTTTTTTTAGGGTAAAGTATCGATCTTTATCCTTATCAGAACGAGAAGGCTATAGTCTGCTATTTGCATTTCGCCCCTGGCGACCTTATATTTTTGAAAATATGAGAAGAAAAGAGAATTGAGTCGCGACTTATGAGGGATATAAGTCGCGCTTTATGAGGAAATGTACAGGTATACCCGTCGTTAGCCGCACTTACTATCGCCACAACTCAAGCAAGTCATGCAGCCATCCATTAACACTAATGCCTTGGTTTGGCATTTGCCACAGAGCAGTGCTTTTTTAGGAAAATTATTATCATCGTCAGCTTCAGTTTTGTTTTTTTCTTCAAATTGCTTACGTTTTTCTGCAATTAACTTTTTTTGATGCTCATCCAACTCATTGTCTTTAAGCATACCGATAAGCTTCATGTGGGACTCAATGGCGCAGCCGATTTCAGCGACTAAAGAGGGCATGAAAACACCGCCTTTCTTGAAATAACCACCCTTGGGATCAAATACCGCTTTAAGCTCTTCTACCAAGAAACAAGCATCGCCACCCTTGCGGAATACGGCTGAAATAACTCGTGTGAGTGCCAGCACCCATTGGAAGTGTTCCATATTTTTGGAGTTAATGAAGACTTCATAAGGACGGCGTTCTTCATGCTCTGTCCCCATATTGAGTACCATGTCATTGATGGTAATATAAAGCGCATGTTCAGATTGAGGGGTCTTTATTTTGTAGGTTGAACCCAAGAGCATTTCTGGGCGCTCCAGATTTTCATGCATGCTTTCCACATCATTGATTTTGTCATCATTGCATGATTCAGAGGGTTGTTTTTTATCATCTTCAGTGAGCACTTTGTAACTGACGATTTTGCTGTTGATTTTTATAGCCATGTTCATAAACCTTTTTATTCCGTAGTCAGCTCATTTTTTGAGCGCGAATAATCTTTCTCTAATGAGCGCTTTATCGCTCTAAAATTTTCCGTAATAACCTTCTTTTAAAGCATCAAACAAGTTGGCGGCGGTATGCATTTCACCATCGTATTCAACTTCTTCATTGCCTTTAAGATTGACTACGTCACCGTCTTCGAGTGTAAACTGATAGGTGGTGTTTTCTAAGTCAGCTTCTTTCACTAAGACGCCCTGAAACACTTCAGGATTAAAGCGGAAAGTCGTACAACCTTTTAAGCCCATATCGTAAGCGTATTCATAGATATGCTTGAAGTCTTCATAAGGATAATCTGTGGGCACATTGGCGGTTTTAGAGATGGACGAATCAATCCATTTTTGCGCCGCTGCCTGCACATCAACATGTTGCGTGGGTGTAATGCTATCCGCAGTAATGAAATAATCCGGCAGTTGCTCATTCGTTTCTTCTGAATAGGGCATTGCCTTTGGATTCACCATTTCACGATAGGCCAACAATTCAAAAGAGAAAACATCGACTTTTTCTTTGGTCTTTTTACCTTCACGAATCACATTGCGTGAGTAGTGATGTGCAAAACTTGGCTCGATACCATTACTGGCATTGTTGGCTAAAGATAATGAAATTGTGCCCGTTGGTGCAATCGAACTATGGTGGGTGAAACGTGCGCCGGTAGTGGCAAGTGCTTCGACTAGCTCAGGTTCTTCTTGCGCCAGTTGCTGCATATAACGGCTGTATTTAGCATGTAATACTTTACCGGCAATTTCATCACCGACTTTTAAGCCATCGGTGAGCATTTCTGGACGCTTGTGCAGCATTTCACCGGTTACGGTGAACATTTGATCCATGATCTTAGCTGGACCCTTTTCTGTGGCCAAATCCAGACCGGCTTTCCAGCCTTCGACTGCCATGACTTTGGTCACTTCTTCGGTAAATGATAAGGAGTTTTTATCCCCGTATTTCATACCCATCATGGTGCAGGATGAACCTAAGCCCAGGTAGCCCATACCGTGGCGACGTTTATTGGTAATTTCTTCACGCTGCTGTGGTAGTGGCAGGCCATTGATTTCAACCACGTTATCCAGCATGCGAGTGAAGATATGAATGGTTTTACGGTAGTTATCCCAATTAAATGATGCTTCGCTAGTGAAAGGCTTTTCGATAAAACGGGTTAGGTTGATTGAACCTAATAAACAACTGCCATAAGGGGGCAGTGGTTGCTCACCGCAAGGATTGGTGGCACGAATGTTTTCACAAAACCAGTTGTTATTCATTTCATTGACTTTATCAATCAAAATGAAGCCCGGCTCGGCATAATCATAGGTGGAAGCCATGATGATGTCCCACAAGCGACGGGCTTGCAGGGTACGGGTCACACGACAGGCAATTAGCCCATTGTCGTTAGTAATATAGCCGTCTTTATTGGGTAGGTCTCGCCAGATGACTTGTTCGGTATCGCTCAGGTCAATTTCATCTTGTTGAACTTCTTTGTCGGTGACGGGGAATGATAATTTCCAAGGGCCGTCATTTTTAACTGCCTCAACAAATTCGGTGGTGATCAATAAGGACAAGTTGAACTGGCGTAAACGACCGTCTTCACGTTTGGCACGAATAAAATCAATGACATCCGGATGACCAATGTCAAAGGTTGCCATTTGTGCGCCACGGCGGCCACCGGCAGATGACACGGTAAAACACATCTTGTCATAGATATCCATAAAGGATAAAGGCCCGGAGGTGTAAGCACCTGCACCGGAGACATAGGCATTTTTAGGACGCAAAGTAGAGAATTCATAGCCAATACCACAACCGGCTTTCAGAGTCAGACCCGCTTCATGCACTTTGTTGAGGATGTCGTCCATGGAGTCTTTAATGGCACCGGAAACAGTACAGTTAATGGTCGATGTGGCCGGTTTATGTGCTTGAGCACCGGCATTGGAGATGATGCGTCCTGCAGGGATAACGCCCTGACGTAGAGCCCATAAAAATTCTTTGTAATAACGTTCTTGATTTTTTTTGCCCGTTTCTACATCGGACAATGCTTTAGCAACACGTTGATAAGTCTCATCGATATTGGCATCAACGGCCTCACCCTCTTTTGTTTTTAAACGGTATTTGGTGTCCCAGATGTCTAAAGATGCATCCTGCAATGCTATTTCTGTCACTGTATTGGGTATGGCGTGTAATTGAGCTGTCATTAAGAAAAATCCCCACAATTGAAACTGACAAATTAAAGTGTCATGAAATAAGTCCCTGCTAACACCCTGAAAACTTTTATTATTTTTAAGAGAGGGCAGTTCATTTTGTTTTGTTTATATTGGTTTAGCTGAAACAAGCTATCTTGTGTTTTCGCTGTTAAGAAACACAATATGTTGTGTTCTGATGAGGGAATCGTAAATTTTTCGGTGGCTCAGGTCAAGTCCTTTTGTGATAAAAAATTCATGTTTTTTTAGCAAAAAAAGTGGACATTTTTGAGAGCTAGACAGGACAAGGGATGTAGAAAATTTAGTATATTAGTAAATTACTAGCTGTTTTATAAAAAAACAGTAAATAGATTAAATTTTAAGCACTTTAACGGCAATGACATTTTTCTGACGCCGCTTGTTAGAGCAAAGATGAAACGGCGAATTCATTCTTATCTAAGCGTCCCCACTTTTAGAACAAAGAGGGCGACCGGGCTTGAGATTTTGTTTGATTTCATCCACGCTTACCAGCGCCTGATCGTTAGCAAAACAGAGCCTTACCTGTTGTCCGGGACTAAGTTGTGTGGCTGATTTAATTAACTGATTGTCCTTATCCTTCACCAGACTATAACCACGCGCCAAGGTTGCCAGCGGACTATAGGCATCCATTCCTAGCGCGAAGGTGGCAATTTTTTGTTGTAATTGCTCTAAATGCTGTTGCATATTATGCGCTAAGCGCTGTTGTAAATATCTCAGCCGACTCTGTTGTAATGTAATGCCATGCTCAGGGGAATGTTGCTGTAATTGTGCGTTTAAGGTCAGCACTTTAGCCTGGCGGGCTTTTAATTGCAGACGCAGGTGTTGTTCCATACGGGCTGATAAATCATCAATCCGCTGTGCCACTTCCTCCAGATAACGCCCCGGATGTTTGAGTTGCTTATATTGCCATTGTAATTGCTGTTGCAGCGCACGCAAGTGACGCTCTATATGCTGCGTCAATTGTTGTTCAATACCACGCAACCAAGACAGCCATTCTTCTCGATCGGGGATGACCAGTTCTGCGGCAGCAGAAGGGGTTGCAGCACGTACATCAGCGACAAAGTCACAAATGGTAAAATCGACCTCGTGCCCGACTGAACTGAGCACTGGAATGGTACAAGCAAAAATAGCTCGTGCCAGTGCTTCATCATTGAACGCCCAGAGATCTTCAATAGAGCCACCACCACGACCAATGATCAGCACATCGCATAAATTTTGTGATTGTGCCTGCTGCAAGGCATGCAATAATTGCTCAGGCGCATTAGCACCCTGTACCTGAGCCGGATAAATAATGATCGGTAAGGCAGGAAAACGGCGTTTTAGTACATTAAGAATATCCTGCAAGGCCGCGCCGGTAGGGGAGGTAATAATGCCTACACAGCGGGGGAGTTCGGGCAAATCCTGCTTATGTTGTGCATCAAACAAGCCCTGCGTTTGTAATTTCTGTTTGAGCTGTTCATAAGCACGTTGTAACGCCCCCACACCGGCATCTTCCATGCTATCAACAATGAGCTGAAAGTCGCCACGCGCCTCATAAAGACTGACCCGAGCCTTGACTAAAATCTGCATGCCTTCAGTGGGTACAAAAGTCAGACGCTGATTGCTTTGGCGAAACATTGCGCAACGCACTTGAGCACGTTCATCTTTCAGGGTGAAATACCAATGCCCAGAACGAGGCATCGCCAGATTAGAAATTTCTCCTGAAACCCAGGTCGTGGGAAAATTATATTCCAACACGCTTTTTACATTGCGGGAAAAATCAGAAACAGACAGGATATTAAGTTCAGTGCGCGTATTGCTCATAGGAAATTGTTGGTCATTTTTTCTTGAAGAGAAGCCAGAAAGCCATCATACAGAAAAATGCATCCGAGTCATAGTTACTAAAAAAGCCAATTTTTGCCCTGATTCATGGACATGGCTCACAGCATTTACGCACATTGATTGATCCTGCCCATACTTTTCGCTAAAATAGCCGAACTTCATCTATCAGGACGATGGGTGAGTGGTCTCTATACAAACGACACAAAACGTATTTAATACGGCTTCGATAAGGAAATCAACCATGGCTTCAGTCTCTCAAGACCCGATTACGCCCGGCAATACTCAGCGTTTGACTCTGGATATCAGCAATTGCATCGAAGACACCACAATCTTTGAGCTGTCAGGGCAACAAACACTCTCTGCACCCTATGAACTCAGCGCCCGTTTTATTTGTGGCATTCCTGATTTAGACCTGAGCCAATTAGTTCGCCAAGCGGCTATCATCACCTTATATTACAAAAACGAATCCCGCTATTATCACGGCATCATTAAAGACGCTACCCTGCTGGGCGAAAACGGCCAGTCCTACGTCTATGAAATCACTTTAGTACCGAAAGTCTGGTTTTTAAACTACCGCCGCAACTGCCGTATTTTTCAGCAAAAAAATGTTCAACAAATTATCACGCAGCTCCTTGATGAAGCCGGACTCAGCGGTGAAGAAGTTCAGTTTCATCTTAAAGAACAATATGCGACGCTCAACTATACCGTGCAGTTCAATGAAACAGACTTTGCCTTTATCTCACGTTTGCTCGAACGCCACGGCATCCATTATCACTTTGTGCATGAAAGTGATAAACATATACTGGTTTTTGCCGATATTAATGAATCACTGCCACATATCGAAGCAGCCGATTTGGAATTACGCCCCCGCAATGGCTTAGAGCCGGACTATACCAGCTTTGCCAGTTTTCAACGCGGCGCAAGGATTGGCCATGACCATGCGACCCACATTGGTTTTGACCTGAGCAAACCCGCTAAAGATCTGAAACACGTACAACGTCTCAATGATAGCCAGTTTCTCGAACACTATAGCTTTCACGACCACCAAAGCTTCCAGAATGCCGAAGCCGGTCAACACTATATCGACCAAAGCCTACAAGCCTTCAAAGCCCAGACCGATTTTGGTGAAGGCAAAAGTGACGTGATCCGAGCCGAACCCGGGTATCGTTTCATTCTCAACAATCACCAGCGTAGCGACTATAACCAGAAATACCTGATCCATAATGTTAACTTTAAAGTCAGACAATACGCCTCACTGGAAGAATATGCCGGTGATGATAGTGGCTTTCACTATGATAATACCACGAAGTTCATCCCTGATAGCGTACGTTTCAAACCCGAACAAATCACCCCCAAACCTCAACTAGACTATCAGGATGGTGTCTTTGTCAGCGGCCCCAAAGGTGAAGAAATTTATACCGATAAATACGGTCGCATTAAAGTCCAGTTCCCCTGGGACAGAGAAGGCCAGAATGATGAAAACTCCTCCTGTTGGATACCCGTCAGCCAAAGCTGGGCGGGCAATCAATGGGGTAAAATTCATATCCCAAGAATAGGCCATGAAGTCTTAGTCAGTTTCATCAATGGTGATCCCGACCAACCCATCGTTGTCGGCTCACTCTACAATGCCGTCAATCGTCCTCCTTATGCATTGCCCAAACACAAAACCCGTAGCACCACCAAAACCAATAGCTCGCTAGGGGGCAAAGGCTTTAATGAAATTCGTTTTGAAGACAAAAAAGGGCAGGAACAAATTGCCATCTTTGCCGAAAAAGACATTGATAGCCGAGTCAAAAATGACCGCCGTGAACACATCAATCACGACCGCCACCTCATCGTCAACAATACCCGTTTTGAACACATCAAAAACAACAAGCACCTCATTATTGATAACAACCAGAATATTGAAATCGGTGGTGATGCCCACCTCGATGTCGGTCAAACACACCACATCAAAGTCGGTCAAGATTATTATCTGGAAGCGGGCACAGAAATTCACATCAAAGCGGGCAATAAAATGGTCTTTGATGCCGGTGAAATGCTCAGCATGAAAGCCGGTGGCAGCGTCATGAAAACCAGTGCTGGCGGTGTCGGCTTTAATGGCGCAACTATCCGTATCAATGAAGGTGGTAGTCCCGGCAATGGTTCCGGTGCCAGCCCGCAAGCGCCCAAAATGCCCCAAGAAGCGGATAAGGATTATCCGGGCTATCAGGATAAAGTGCGTAAGGCACAAGCTAAGCATGTGCCACTACGCTTAATGGAGCAAGAAGTTCCACTTGAACCCAAACCCTTTCCTCCGAGAGTTTTTAATGACGAATTACTTGCACCACCAATTGCACCCAAAGTGCCGTTTTATTTTTCAGCACAATTGAGGGATCACAATAATAAAATTCTGTCAGGCATTGCTTATGAATTGACCTTAGATGGTGAAATGTTTAAGGGTTCAACGAATGGGGAGGGATTTATTGAGTTTGAAATTGAAGAAAAGCCGAAAGAATTAACGCTTTCTTATCGACCCATTAAAGCCAATCCTGATTACATTGAATATTGGGAAGGTAGCATTGATACGCTTGAAAGTGAGTCGGAGACAAAAGGACAACAGAAACGCTTGCGACAACAAGGATATTATCCAGGTGCTTTAGATGGGCAGGATATGGGTAAGACATCATCGGCCTGGTCTAAATTCACGGAACATCAAGGAAAGAGTTCGCGTGATGGACAACGTTTGAATATGATGTGTCAACACTTTTCCGGACAGTTTTCTAAATATTTTTTTGGCTGTTTCAAGTGATTTTTGTCATTTTGTATTTCCTATCATTTTAGTTTCTCATGTTAACTTTAAACAGATGAAGAGAAAGGGCTTTGCCCTCTGGAACGATAGAGCCGTTCCATTCACCCAAGGTATTTTCACAACGGTAATGATCCTGTTACAATATCTTCACGGCACAGGCTGAGGAGCCGATGGCCGTCAACGGTAATGGGCGGCATTTATGTCGCCTTTTACCCTCTTCAATCAATCGATTTAAGCTATTTCCTGCTGTATTTCATAATCGACTGGTGACAAATAATCATTAGCCGAATGAAGTCGCTCCCGATTATAAAATACCTCAATATATTCAAATATTGTGCTTCTACTCTGGTTTTGAATCGACAATGGTGCGTCAATTCAGTTTTCAAACTATGAAAGAAGCTCTCTGATACAGCATTGTCCCAGCAATTTCCTTTGCGGCTCATAGACTGAATTATGTTATGATCCGACAATATTTTTCTATGACTATCAGAGGCATATTGGCTACCTCGGTCAGTATGCCAAAGCAATCCATCCATTGGTTTACGCTTCCATATGGCCATCAGTAAAGCATCATTGACTAGCTTGGCTTTCATTCGCTCATCCATCGACCAGCCAACAATTTGCCTAGAGAATAAGTCAATGACAACCGCTAAATATAACCAGCCTTCCTTGGTGGCAATATAGGTAATATCACCCACATAGTAGCGATCAGGTTGAGAGACAGTAAACTCTCTTTCCAGTAAATTTGGAGATATACGCTTATTATGCTTGGAATTAGTCGTCGCTTTAAAGCGTCTCTTCGTTTTACAAAACAAACCGGCTTTTTTCATTAATCGACCAATTCTCCGGCGGCTTATATGAACGCCTTTTTCAGCCAGTTTTCTTTTAAGACGACGGGTTCCATAAGTCTTGCGACTGTCTTCAAACAGTTTTTTAGCTGCTCAGTAAGCGCTTCATTTTCTTTCTCTCTATCCGTTTTAGGAGAGCTAACCCAATCATAATAGCAACTACGGGAAACATCCATAAAACGGCACAGAATCGTTACCGGGTAATCTTTAGCCTGATCAGTTATCCATGCGTACTTCACAAAGTTTCCCTTGCAAAGTACGCTGTGGCCTTTTTAATAAATCACGCTCCTGAATCACTTTTGCCAATTCTTTTTTCAGACGTTTTACTTCATCATAAATGTGTTCATCACTTCTATTGGCTACCGTCTTCACCGGTTTGGAATATTTACTGATCCAGGTATGTAGAGTATTTACATTAACACCTAGCTCCCTGGCAGTCTGAGAAACGGGTTGATCCGTCTCATTAGCTAATTTGACAGCTGATTCTTTAAATTCTGATGTATAGCTTTTATTCGGTTTTTTTTGTTTGATCATTCATTTTAGGTCACACTTTTTATCTTTTAGTTATTTTAAGTTGTGTGTCCGGTTAAGTATAGCCACATTAATAATCCAGAAGAATCAACTTCAGACACAAAGAATAAATAATTACAATTGAGTTAATAATCAAGGATGAAATGATAAGCAATGGCTTCGAATGAAATTGACCTGAAAGACATATTACTGGATTGTCGTGAGGCTGAGCTTTTATTAGCACTGATGTGTCAACACTTTTCCGGACAGTTTTCTAAATATTTTTTGGCTGTTTCAAGTGATTTTTGTCATTTTGTATTTCCTATCATTTTAGTTTCTCATGTTAACTTTAAACAGATGAAGAGAAAGGGCTTTGCCCTCTGGAACGATAGAGCCGTTCCATTCACCCAAGGTATTTTCACAACGGTAATGATCCTGTTACAATATCTTCACGGCACAGGCTGAGGAGCCGATGGCCGTCAACGGTAATGGGCGGCATTTATGTCGCCTTTACCCCTCTTCAATCAATCGATTTAAGCTATTTCCTGCTGTATTTCATAATCGACTGGTGACAAATAATCATTAGCCGAATGAAGTCGCTCCCGATTATAAAATACCTCAATATATTCAAATATTGCCTGCTTTGCTTCTACTCTGGTTTTGAATCGACAATGGTGCGTCAATTCAGTTTTCAAACTATGAAAGAAGCTCTCTGATACAGCATTGTCCCAGCAATTTCCTTTGCGGCTCATAGACTGAATTATGTTATGATCCGACAATATTTTTCTATGACTATCAGAGGCATATTGGCTACCTCGGTCAGTATGCCAAAGCAATCCATCCATTGGTTTACGCTTCCATATGGCCATCAGTAAAGCATCATTGACTAGCTTGGCTTTCATTCGCTCATCCATCGACCAGCCAACAATTTGCCTAGAGAATAAGTCAATGACAACCGCTAAATATAACCAGCCTTCCTTGGTGGCAATATAGGTAATATCACCCACATAGTAGCGATCAGGTTGAGAGACAGTAAACTCTCTTTCCAGTAAATTTGGAGATATACGCTTATTATGCTTGGAATTAGTCGTCGCTTTAAAGCGTCTCTTCGTTTTACAAAACAAACCGGCTTTTTCATTAATCGACCAATTCTCCGGCGGCTTATATGAACGCCTTTTTCAGCCAGTTTTCTTTTAAGACGACGGGTTCCATAAGTCTTGCGACTGTCTTCAAACAGTTTTTTAGCTGCTCAGTAAGCGCTTCATTTTCTTTCTCTCTATCCGTTTTAGGAGAGCTAACCCAATCATAATAGCAACTACGGGAAACATCCATAAAACGGCACAGAATCGTTACCGGGTAATCTTTAGCCTGATCAGTTATCCATGCGTACTTCACAAAGTTTCCCTTGCAAAGTACGCTGTGGCCTTTTTAATAAATCACGCTCCTGAATCACTTTTGCCAATTCTTTTTTCAGACTAGCCACATTACACAGCAACAGCAGAAAAAAAAATGCTCTGCATACAGAAGTTAATAACTATTATGAAAAGTACAATTCTCATCCCCTAAACTACTGAGAGAATATACTGAAGTTCAAGATCGCTGTGATGTTCTGCAACAACAGTGGCAACAGTTATCGTCGTTGAGTGGAGAAATAAATCCTGATTTTCAAGCTTGCCGTCAATGGTTGGATAAAATGAGAGACGTGGTTTCACAATGTTTCACAATGTGATATTAATCTTTTAAAAACACAACTTAAACTAAAAGATCAACGTGATTTAAAAGTAAACATCAGAATTTAAAGAATCAGCTGTCAAATTAGCTAATGAGACGTTCTTTCCTAGACTGCGAGCTTTGCGCTAATGTAAATACTCTACATACCTGGATGAATTGGTCGATTAATGAAAAAGCCGGTTTGTTTTGTAAAACGAAGAGACGCTTTAAAGCGACGACTAATTCCAAGCATAATAAGCGTATATCTCCAAATTTACTGGAAAGAGAGTTTACTGTCTCTCAACCTGATCGCTACTATGTGGGTGATATTACCTATATTGCCACCAAGGAAGGCTGGTTATATTTAGCGGTTGTCATTGACTTATTCTCTAGGCAAATTGTTGGCTGGTCGATGGATGAGCGAATGAAAGCCAAGCTAGTCAATGATGCTTTACTGATGGCCATATGGAAGCGTAAACCAATGGATGGATTGCTTTGGCATACTGACCGAGGTAGCCAATATGCCTCTGATAGTCATAGAAAAATATTGTCGGATCATAACATAATTCAGTCTATGAGCCGCAAAGGAAATTGCTGGGACAATGCTGTATCAGAGAGCTTCTTTCATAGTTTGAAAACTGAATTGACGCACCATTGTCGATTCAAAACCAGAGTAGAAGCAAAGCAGGCAATATTTGAATATATTGAGGTATTTTATAATCGGGAGCGACTTCATTCGGCTAATGATTATTTGTCACCAGTCGATTATGAAATACAGCAGGAAATAGCTTAAATCGATTGATTGAAGAGGGGTAAAAGGCGACATAAATGCCGCCCATTACCGTTGACGGCCATCGACTCCTCAGCCTGTGCCGTGAAGATATTGTAACAGGATCATTACCGTTGTGAAAATACCTTGGGTGAATGGAACGGCTCTATCGTTCCAGAGGGCAAAGCCCTTTCTCTTCATCTGTTTAAAGTTAACATGAGAAACTAAAATGATAGGAAATACAAAATGACAAAAATCACTTGAAACAGCCAAAAAAATATTTAGAAAACTGTCCGGAAAAGTGTTGACACATCAGCAGTAAAGCGACTGAACGAAAAAGGGTGAGGGAAGTACTGGCCTTATTCGAACCAACAAATAATAGTTAGTGGTGAATTTATGACTATGTCAACGAAAGAAGCATGGAACAAACTATTTGTTGAATTAGATATTAAAAACAATATTAATGCTCATGGTGTATTTTATCTGCAGGCTGATCGGATCAAGGCTATAACCCAAAAAGAGCCCCGATTAATGTGTAAGTTTGATCATCGTGAGTCAAGGCCTGCCATCTTACAGGAAAATAATTACACTATACTGTCTGTTAAAAATGGGCATTATGCCATTGTTGATGCTGATGGCTATGCTGATATTCAGACAGATGATGTTATCCATCCATTCTATTGGCCGAAGTTAGGCCAATTACAAACATTACCACTTGGTTTTCGGTCTGAATCACAGGTTATTGATGCGGTGTATGCCAGTGGTATTTTTGAAGATTTTGTTGGAGAAAATGAATTAGTTTTAACAGTGAGATAATGTGGCTACACTTAACAAATTTAAAGAATCAGCTGTCAAATTAGCTAATGAGACGGATCAACCCGTTTCTCAGACTGCCAGGGAGCTAGGTGTTAATGTAAATACTCTACATACCTGGATCAGTAAATATTCCAAACCGGTGAAGACGGTAGCCAATAGAAGTGATGAACACATTTATGATGAAGTAAAACGTCTGAAAAAAAGAATTGGCAAAAGTGATTCAGGAGCGTGATTTATTAAAAAGGCCACAGCGTACTTTGCAAGGGAAACTTTGTGAAGTACGCATGGATAACTGATCAGGCTAAAGATTACCCGGTAACGATTCTGTGCCGTTTTATGGATGTTTCCCGTAGTTGCTATTATGATTGGGTTAGCTCTCCTAAAACGGATAGAGAGAAAGAAAATGAAGCGCTTACTGAGCAGCTAAAAAACTGTTTGAAGACAGTCGCAAGACTTATGGAACCCGTCGTCTTAAAAGAAAACTGGCTGAAAAAGGCGTTCATATAAGCCGCCGGAGAATTGGTCGATTAATGAAAAAAGCCGGTTTGTTTTGTAAAACGAAGAGACGCTTTAAAGCGACGACTAATTCCAAGCATAATAAGCGTATATCTCCAAATTTACTGGAAAGAGAGTTTACTGTCTCTCAACCTGATCGCTACTATGTGGGTGATATTACCTATATTGCCACCAAGGAAGGCTGGTTATATTTAGCGGTTGTCATTGACTTATTCTCTAGGCAAATTGTTGGCTGGTCGATGGATGAGCGAATGAAAGCCAAGCTAGTCAATGATGCTTTACTGATGGCCATATGGAAGCGTAAACCAATGGATGGATTGCTTTGGCATACTGACCGAGGTAGCCAATATGCCTCTGATAGTCATAGAAAAATATTGTCGGATCATAACATAATTCAGTCTATGAGCCGCAAAGGAAATTGCTGGGACAATGCTGTATCAGAGAGCTTCTTTCATAGTTTGAAAACTGAATTGACGCACCATTGTCGATTCAAAACCAGAGTAGAAGCAAAGCAGGCAATATTTGAATATATTGAGGTATTTTATAATCGGGAGCGACTTCATTCGGCTAATGATTATTTGTCACCAGTCGATTATGAAATACAGCAGGAAATAGCTTAAATCGATTGATTGAAGAGGGGTAAAAGGCGACATAAATGCCGCCCATTACCGTTGACGGCCATCGGCTCCTCAGCCTGTGCCGTGAAGATATTGTAACAGGATCATTACCGTTGTGAAAATACCTTGGGTGAATGGAACGGCTCTATCGTTCCAGAGGGCAAAGCCCTTTCTCTTCATCTGTTTAAAGTTAACATGAGAAACTAAAATGATAGGAAATACAAAATGACAAAAATCACTTGAAACAGCCAAAAAAATATTTAGAAAACTGTCCGGAAAAGTGTTGACACATCAAGAGGGCGTCTTCGGTCTAAACAATTTGATTTTTTTATGAGTACTCCACAAGGGGAGATTTCATTTGAAATTGATGGTGTTCAGGTTGAGGTTGATGCGGGTTATGAAGGTGATCAAGTTTACTTGATTGAAGCAAAAATGGGTGAAACAGAAAACTTTCATATGCGTCAGCTTTTTTATCCTTATCGCATGTGGCAGGCAGAAGGTGTCACTAAAAATATCATTCCTATTTTTTTATCATACTACAATGGTATTGTGAGTTTAACGCAATATAAATTTACGAATGATGCTTACTATGATTCCTATCAGGTAGTTAAATCTAAACAATACACATTTGAAACAGACCCTGTAGCCAATTCTTTAGTTGAGATTTTAGACTGTATCAGTTTTGCACAAACTACAGAGACAAACGGTGCCCCACCTTTTCCTCAAGCTAATGACTTGAGGAAAGTCAGAGATGTGATTGATTTAATTTATTGTGAGATTAATACGAAAGATACTATTGCGGCTTATTGGGATCTTGAACCAAGACAAGGTGATTATTATGCAAATGCTGCTGCTTACCTTGGTTATATAGAGAAAGAACATGGCTCCTGGGTTCTGACCGAAAAAGGATTAAACTATGTCAGTTTACCCACATCTAAAAGAAAGCGGGCATTTATATTAAGTATTTTGAAGCGAACTGTTTTTTATGTCTTAACAAAAAAAATGATTGAATCTGATAGCGTGCCTGAAAGGAATGTTATTAAGGATGTTATTTTAGAATACATTAATATCAATGAAGTAACTGCTAATCGACGTGCGTCAACTGTAAAAAGTTGGCTGGTGTTTATCAGAAACTATTTTAGCTAATTTAATTGTGGTCAAAGTACTGCAGTTGAATCTGAGTATGTTATCAAAAGCTCTGTTAATAAATATCCGGGAGGAAAAAATTTAATGCAAAGTAAATTTTTCGCCTATTTAAGTCGCCTTCGCTGGATCAAACGGTGGGGTCTGAAACGCAACTCAGAACCAGAAAACGTTATGGAGCATTCCTGGGAGGTTGCTACTATTGCCCATGCTCTGGCCTTAATTAAAAACCACTACTTTGATGGCAATGTGGATGCTAATTTTATTGCTACAGCAGCTCTTTACCATGATGCCAGTGAGGTAATAACGGGAGATCTGCCGACGCCAGTTAAATATCACTCATCTATGATCAGGGATTCGTATCATAAAATAGAACGTCAAGCAGTTAGGGAGTTGGTTAAATTACTGCCTGATGAATTGCAGCCAACCTATAAACAGTTTGTTGATGAAGAAACTTTGGATAAAGAAGCCAGAAATATTATCAAAATGGCGGACACTTTGTCGGCTTATCTAAAATGCCGCTATGAAATAAACAATGGTAATAAGGAATTCTCTATTGCCATTCAAGATATCACAAAGAAGCTGGAAAGCTTTCAGGCACCGGAAATTGCTTATTTTATGGATGTATTTGTCTCATCCTATGATTTGACCCTGGATGATTTATTATCGGATAAACATTAATGTCATCAAAGGATGTGAATGGCTGTTAATAATTGGCTGCATTTCATTAAAACAGGTAGTTTCAACTGATGTTGAAAGATATGAAGTAAGTGAAATTATACCTGAATTGAAATTATCATACCTTATACATCATGTTATATGTTAAATTTGTATTAATGACAAAAATACGACAATGTAATAATGAAAATGCATTTATTATCAGTGTATTAGCAAAAGTCATATAAAAACACATGAATATTGTTTTTATTGACTTTTTGTCGTATTTTTGTTATATTTTAGTTGTTTTTAATTAAAAGTAACAGAGCAATCATGAAACGCATAAGTCTCAAATCAAAAATCAGTGATAAAATTAAATACTCTCGCCGGTTGGTATTCATGCGCTCTGATTTTGAGGAGCTGGGAGGCTATGATCAAGTTGGTAGAGTTTTACGCAATTTAACAGCAGAAGGAAAACTGATTAAAATCGGTTATGGCCTTTATGCAAAAGCACGTACAAACCGATTGACAGGAAAACCGATGCTAATAGCCAAAGGCGGTTTTATCCAGGTTGCTAAGGAAGCTTTGAGACGATTAGGTGTTAAATGGAGTCCTTCAGATTCAGAAGTATCCTACCTGGAAGGTTCAACACAAATTCCAGCTAATGCAGAAGTTATTATTTTTGATCGGTTTAATCGCAAAATAGCAACCGATAAATTTAAACTTCAGCTGAACAGATCATAATGCCACCATTTGATCCGACTCTTTTTTCAGATGTTGCTGATGCACTGGGTATTAGTAGCCCTGTTCTTGTTGAAAAAGACTATTACGCCGTTCAATTGCTTAATATTATCAACAATCTGTCGTTTGATGGTTATCAGCTAATCTTTGCCGGAGGAACTTGCCTGGCCAAAGCACACAAAAACACCTACCGCATGTCTGAAGATGTAGACATTAAACTGGTTCCATCAAGAAAAATCTTAGCTCAATCACACACCAGACAACGGCAATTCAGGCGAGACATTCATCAGGCAATACTCTCAGCTATCAACTCATCAGACTATTTTAAGTTGGTTGGATCAGCTAAAAAACGCAATGAAGGCAGATATCAGCAATTCTTAATCGAATATCCTCAGTTCCATGGACAGTTCCATTCACTCCGCCCACATTTACAATTAGATATTACTGAGTCTCTGCTACTTACTCCTGCCATTGAAAAACCAATTGGCTCGCTCTATGCTGAAGTTGCCAATCTGAAACATGAAATATCGAGTTTTCTTTGTGTCAGCATGGAATCCACTGCATGTGAAAAATTTGTGTCGTTACTTCGCCGTACTGCAGCATCCGATAGAGACCGTTCTCGCCCTGTTGATGAAACATTGATCCGTCATGTCTATGATCTCCATTTGATTGAGAAATCATTACCCAATCTAATCGAATTAAGGGAACTTGTACAACAGGTGATTCAAACTGATGTGGAACAATTTGGTAATCAACATGAAGCTTTTAGAGATAACACATACCAGGAACTTCAACATGGATTACAATTGTTAACTGAACAGGCGCGGTATCAGGAACGATATGAAAAGTTTATTGGACCGCTGGTTTATCATCCTTCTCCTGCAAGTTGGGATGAATCTATAAAAACGGTATTAAATATGGCTTCTATATGGTTAAAGTAACCATTAATTAATCATGCTTTGGAAATCCCCCTGTAAAGGGGGATAAAGTCGCATTTTAGTTATTTAAGCAGCTGTTTGGCCAAAGCCACTTCAACCGAATCTCCATCTTGATTCAAAATATCTAAACCAGTATCCGGAACATCACCTGAAGTGGATTGGCTCACCGCTATTTTCTTGGCCATTAAACTCAGACAGGTTATCTGTGCAGAATTAGCATAACCAAGATAATAAACATCCACATCCTCTGTTTGACCAATTCGCCAGGAACGGCGGGAGGCTTGTTGCAGAGTGTAAACATTATAGCCGGACTGCATAAATACAATCGTTGGAAACTCCAGCAGATCCAGACCAGTTTTGACCAGTTCAGGATTGCAAACCATGCAGTCTATGCCCCTGTCAACCTGATCTAAAATCCAGTCCTCTCGTTTCATAGTACTGACACTGGAACGTAATACAGCTGTTTTCAGACCAGCTTTTGTCAGTAGCGTCTTCAAACGTGAAGCGGTATCACGCTTGCCCGTATAAGTGGTATAAACCAGCGTTCGACGATGCCTACCTTTGTTATCCAGTGCAATTCGGATCAGCTCTTTCTCTTTAGGGGAAAGAGTATCCTCATCAAAAACACTGGGCATAAAGGCCAGCAACGAATGTGAACGAGGGTGTTTCACTGTCTCAGCATTAAAACAGGTATCAGGCCAGCGAAGCAGAACATTAAGAACAACGCCCAGCAATGTGGTATCACCTCTTGCCAAAGATTGTCTTAATTCTGTTTCCAGTTGATTTTTCAACTTCACATAGCATTCACCTTGTGTACTGGTCATGTCCACTTCAATGAAGTGTTCCCGATAAGGAGGCAGTACATTTTGTCCAATATCCCTCAGCTTTAAAAAAGCGGTATAAGGCAGAACAAAACGAGCAATTCCTTTAGGACCAAAACCAGGTGCTTTTACTGTGCGAACTGTCATGGATTTACCACGGGCAGTACGATGAGAACGGATTTCAGACTCTTTATAGATATCTTTTAATACTCCGTGTTCACGCATAAAACTCATGGCAGCACTGCTGAGTGTATTTCGGTTGTTATACCGGTAACCATCCTGCAGCATCACTTGAGGCATCGCTCGCCAGAGTAGATAGAAAATATCATCGGCATAACCACCCATTAAGGTACCGGTTAGCAAAATTGTTTTCTTGACCAGAGTTGATAATACACCCATGGCCTGTCCCTGAGCTGAATGCTGATTTTTATACTCATGTGCTTCATCAACCAGCAAGTTTGAGAAATAGCCTTTAGGAATATAGCGTTTAATAAACTCAGTGGGTTGATAGCCACCTTGTCCAAAACCAAATTCCAGTTTTGCTAATGCTTTCTCAATTCGTCTGGCCTGGCGATCAGAAAAAACTAGCTCACCATTATCATCCATAAGATTAACAAACTCATAGATATTATCAGCCAGCATACTGCCCAACAAATTTTCACCAAAAATATTCAGCAGATTCTCTGCAGACTTTGGTCCTATTGTCGGGATCTGTTGCATTGCACGGCTGACAATATCTTTACGGGATTTTTGCTTATTCCCGGCTCGGATTAATGTCCACAATGGCGAATAACAATGACTGCAATTCATCTGTTTTTCCTGAGGAAAAGCAGCAAATTCAATTGAATTGCCATCTTCATCACACTGCACCGTACCGCAATCCGGACAGGCTGCTAATTCATGAGTATGAAAGATTGATTTACTTTCTGGATTAGTCGGACTCACAGGAGAAGATACATGACGTTTTCTGGAAACAATACTGCTTTTCCAGTTAAATCCCATCCTCATTCGCACACGACCAATAACAAAAAATTCTGGCTCATGACTTTCTGGTTCACCCAGAGCATCACGAATGGCCAGTAATTTTGCCAGTGTATCAGGACCATTGAGTACCCAGACTTTTGCATCAGGTACAGTATCCATAATTTCCCTTCGCCACTTGTAAACAAGGTGGGGAGGTGAAATCACTAAAGTACGTTTAAAACCTTCTGCATCGAGTATTGCAGCTGCAACAATCGACATTAGTGTTTTTCCGGTACCCATTTCACCATTAATAATCGAAGCACCAAGACCTCGATCAATTAACAGGTGGGATACTGATTGGATGACACCACGTTGAGCATCAAAGGGTGAGCGCAACATCTTATCCATCAATAATTCTCTGGTTTGCGAAGGCGTACCATCAAATATGGGTGGATTTTGAGCCTGGACGGCCTGCATCAGGCCAGAACCAAACTGTTGAATAAAATCAGTTAAAGTAATCACTGATGAACTCTGAGTCTCAATAACAGACTCAGATTGATTATCAAGTTGTTCAGCGGTGTTATTCATTATGCTTCTCCATAAATGGGAGACACACAATTCCCCTGATCAGGGATTTGTATGCTCCCTGTTGGGGTTAAAGACAGCTCAGATTATTGAGCCAGTTTTTTAGTTGCCATCACATATAAATAGGGATAGCGCTCAGTTAATGCTGGATACTGTTTAAACATATCCATTACTTTTTTTGCCATAAGGACAGAACCATGGCATGAATGACTCAAACAGCGACTGATCCATTGCAGCTCTATCAGGTCTATCATTGTTATCTCCTTACATGAGTAAATTAGTGTGATTAATCTTAGGTTATTTTGACTGCATCAATGATCAGACAAATTTCATCCTGTTCATTGCGGGCAGAAATTAGTTTGAATAAAGTCAGTTCAAGCTCAGTAATGCGAATTTTACGAACCAAAATATAACGATTAAAAAACAATTCCTTTTCAGGGATCTTTTCTTTACCAGCAGATAGAAGATTGATTACATCTTTTAAAATTTGATTTTGTCGTTCATGCTGGGTTTGATGAACATTAAAAAATTGATCATCTTCAGCACTCCAGACAATATAGGTTAATGTGGCTATACTTAACCGGACACACAACTTAAAATAACTAAAAGATAAAAAGTGTGACCTAAAATGAATGATCAAACAAAAAACCGAATAAAAGCTATACATCAGAATTTAAAGAATCAGCTGTCAAATTAGCTAATGAGACGGATCAACCCGTTTCTCAGACTGCCAGGGAGCTAGGTGTTAATGTAAATACTCTACATACCTGGATCAGTAAATATTCCAAACCGGTGAAGACGGTAGCCAATAGAAGTGATGAACACATTTATGATGAAGTAAAACGTCTGAAAAAGAATTGGCAAAAGTGATTCAGGAGCGTGATTTATTAAAAGGCCACAGCGTACTTTGCAAGGAAACTTTGTGAAGTACGCATGGATAACTGATCAGGCTAAAGATTACCCGGTAACGATTCTGTGCCGTTTTATGGATGTTTCCAGTAGTTGCTATTATGATTGGGTTAGCTCTCCTAAAACGGATAGAGAAAGAAAATGAAGCGCTTACTGAGCAGCTAAAAAAACTGTTTGAAGACAGTCGCAAGACTTATGGAACCCGTCGTCTTAAAAGAAAACTGGCTGAAAAAGGCGTTCATATAAGCCGCCGGAGAATTGGTCGATTAATGAAAAAAGCCGGTTTGTTTTGTAAAACGAAGAGACGCTTAAAGCGACGACTAATTCACAAGCGTATATCTCCAAATTTACTGAAGGTTTACTGTCTCTCAACCTGATCGCTACTATGTGGGTGATATTACCTATATTGCCACCAAGGAAGGCTGGTTATATTTAGCGGTGTCATTGACATTCTCAGGCAAATTGTTGGCTGGTCGATGGATGAGCGAATGAAAGCCAAGCTAGTCAATGATGCTTTACTGATGGCCATATGGAAGCGTAAACCAATGGATGGATTGCTTTGGCATACTGACCGAGGTAGCCAATATGCCTCTGATAGTCATAGAAAAATATTGTCGGATCATAACATAATTCAGTCTATGAGCCGCAAAAAATTGCTGGGACAATGCTGTATCAGAGGCTTCTTTCATAGTTTGAAAACTGAATTGACGCACCATTGTCGATTCAAAACCAGAGTAGAAGCAAAGCAGGCAATATTTGAATATATTGAGGTATTTTATAATCAGGAGCGACTTCATTCGGCTAATGATTATTTGTCACCAGTCGATTATGAAATACAGCGGAAATAGCTAATCGATTGATTGAAGAGGGTAAAAGGCGACATAAATGCCGCCCATTACCGTTGACGGCCATCGGCTCCTCAGCCTGTGCCGTGAAGATATTGTAACAGGATCATTACCGTTGTGAAAATACCTTGGGTGAATGGAACGGCTCTATCGTTCCAGAGGGCAAAGCCCTTTCTCTTCATCTGTTTAAAGTTAACATGAGAAACTAAAATGATAGGAAATACAAAATGACAAAATCACTTGAAACAGCCAAAAAATATTTAGAAAACTGTCCGGAAAAGTGTTGACATCAGGTTTCCCACACAAAGTGGGTCACATAAAGATTAAAGTCTGCATCAAAGCCCAGAAGTTGGGCATTTTGAGTCATATCAATATACTGATTGCTTTCAATCTGCACGGGGCAGATCCATTTTCAGAAGTCATTATTTGTATCTCCTAATGATTTAGGAAACACCACCCCAGAAAACGGGATGATGATCCGTTTTGGGTTTAAAGACATACCTGATTCCACAAGGGAACACTCTGATTTCAAGGTACATGCAGAGTTATTTAAAGTTGTCACATAAGCCGTGACCGCTGTAATTCATAAATTAATAATTAAGCAAACTCAATTTCTTCAAGTCTTGCTTTAACACTTTTAAAGGTTCTGGCTTAAAGTGCAGATCGAGTTCTACGTTATTTTCAATTAATTCGGCAATTGAGATATATCCATATTCCGGGTATCCCATACTGCCTAAACCAAAGGCCTGAATTTGCTCATCAAGCATATCTTTCTCTGAAATGTACCAGTCAAAGGCTCCAACAAAATAATGTAAATAAGCAATTGCTTCATCACCTTTATTTTCCTGTTCACCAGTCTTTGGCATTGTTTTAATCAAAGTAGCCATTTCAGCCAGTTTTTCAAAAAGAATGGCTTCTCTTCACTACGGCAACCATCGATGATGCTTTCTAATTGCACTTTTCCGATAAAATCTTCAAGTGATTTAGCTGCTTTGAGAGCATCAGATATATTGTTAACTGAGATAGTGATTGATCAGGTTTAGGCACAAGAACAGGACCTGAAACACTTTTTTTAAGTGTCAAACAGCCTTCTTTGATCTTTTGTGCTAAAACGCTTTCCACATCTTGCTGAACAAAATTAACCTTAATGGCTGTAAGCGCTAACCATCTAGCGTTATTCAAAAATATCTCCTGCCTCATAATCAATCCATCGATTAATTATGAGGCACATCAAGAAACCAGAAACCCAAGCCAACTCAAAACAATTTTGGCAAGACCACGTTAATCAATGGAATGAAAACAGTATCAGCCAGGCATCCTATTGTCAGGAACATGGGCTACCCATCAAACGTTTTGGCTATTACAAGCGTAAGTTGCTGGGTGCAACAACGCAAACCAGTGCGATGACAAAGGGGAATGGTTTTATTCAACTATCTTCCCGACACACTATTCAGCCCGCACCTCAGCATTAATTGTAGAATTACCCAATCAGCTACGCATTGAAGGGGTGACTGCCGATAATGTACAGCTGGTAAAACAATTAGCAGGATTGTTCCAATGAAGTCAGCCATACTTCCATCACTCAGCCTGCCACAGGTGTATCTCTATCTGAAGCCTGTTGATTTTCGTAAAAGTTTTATTGGCCTCAGTGCCATTGTTGAATGTGAATTAGGTCATAATCCTTTGCAGGCCATCTGTATGCCTTTACCAATCGTCAGCGTAATAAAATTAAATGCCTCTTCTGGGATAATACCGGTTTTGTACTCTATTACAAAAGTCTCTCAGAAGAAAGTTCAATGGCAAGGTGAAGATGACCTGATGAATATCACCGGACAACAAATCAACTGGCTATTAGACGGCTATGATATCAGTGTCATGAAACCGCATAAGAAATTGCATTATGAGTCTGTATTTTAAGTACTTTTAGTCTATTTTTTGTTATAATAAAGCCATGCAAAACAAGGCTGAATCCACAAAAACGACTCTATATTTTCCGCTTTTCACACGCGGACAAGAATGAATTGTTGAGTGTCATTGAACAGAAAAACCAACGTATAAAAATACTGGAAGAAGCCCTTCGTCTGGCTCGTAGTAAACGCTTTGCACCCAGCAGTGAAAAAAGTGATGGTCAGGAACGCTTATTTGATGAAGCTGAGCAGGCGGCTGACGATGAGGGCTCCCTGAACCTAAAACCACTTGCCTAAGAAGAAAGAAAAACAGGCAGGAAGCCTTTCTCAAAGACTATTCCAAGAGTCCCTGTCTTCATCGATCTGACAGATGAAGAAAAAGCCGGTGCCATTGAGGTTTTTTACACTAAAGTCAGAGAAGAGCTGGATATCATTCCAGCTAAAGTCCAAATACTGGAATACTTCCAGGAAAAAGCCGTCTTTGCAGGCACCAATGACACAGACAGTCGTTCAATGAAAGCTGCGGTCATGCCAAAACATCCATTACCTAAATCAATGGGCAGTATTCACCTGATGGCACACATCATTATCTCAAAATATGCCGATGGTTTGCCTCTGTATCGAATGGAAGGCATATTATCACGCTATGGCGGCGATATAACCCGAGCCACCATGGCCAATTGGGCTATTAAACTGGCTCATCAGTTCCAGCCGCTCATCAACCTCATGCGAGAACATCAACTGTCGGGTGACATCATCCAAATGGATGAAACGGTGCTCAAAGTATTAAAAGAGCCGGGACTTAGTGCTCATTCGAACAAATACATGTGGGTCAGTCGTGGCGGGCCACCTGGACAACCCAGTGTGCTGTTTGAATACGATCCTTCTCGTAAGAAGGAAGTACCACTGCGCCTGCTTGATGGCTTTAGCGG